>CALRJJ020000106.1:0-10679 GCA_943367505.1 Flavobacterium psychrophilum
TCAAGATGTTGCCGCCCGCAATTTATTTGTCTCTCCCACAGGTTCTGGCACTACTGGCGAGAGCTGGAAAACAGCCTGGCAAGATCCCTCTAAAATTGACTGGACCAAGGTCGCGAGCGGTGACCATGTAGTCATAGATGGTGGCACAGGTGGTATCACGTATAAAACAGCAATAACGATTCCGGTTAGTAATATTGTAATTAGACAGAGCACCGGAGCTGGACATTCTGGTCAAGTAACCTTCAGTGGTGTTAACGTCGACAGTCCTTTCGGTAACCCTCAAAGAACGGGAATTACCTTTGCGGGCTCTAATATACATATCGTTGGTGCTCGACGCTCTGGTATAAAGCTCAATTCTTATGGTGCTGAAGGAGTTAACATTCAGACTAGCAATAACTCTTTGCGAAATGTTGAGATTTCGAGAATTACTGGTTTCCCTCCCTATGCTGGTGGGCGGATAGCTGGTGCTACAGTTGGTGGCGCCAACAATCACTTTATCAACTGTGATTTCCGTGATTGTACAGTTGGAGCTCTAGACAAACCCGTGGCTGGTCTAACAAATTCTACGATCTTTAACAACTGTACTTTCGGTGCTAACAGTTATGGCTTCTTCATGAACTGCGGAGCCGGTATTGTTGGTTCTAAAACAGTCGGTGGCCCAACTTCAACAATTTACGCGCATAAGTGCGTGTTTGGTCCATATTTTGACTACGGTCTTGATATTGCTAACGGTAGCGTTCGCTTGACTAATTGTATGCTCATGAATGCGCGCTTAGCTAATCTGAAGGTTGCTCCTGCTGCCGGTAGCACTGCCAACGTTACTGCATCTAACTGCACTATCTACCAAACTAAAATTGTACAGGATCCTTACCGCGCACCACTTCCATACGGATTGCCTCAGTATGCAGTTAGTGTCAATGCTGCAGGGAAGCTGCGAGTGGCCAATTCGATTATCTTTGGTGGATTTGCAGATGTACCTGCTGGTCAGAAAGTTAATGGCGGAGGCAATGTGCAGTATTCCGTCTCTGGCAATACTGTTGCTCTTGCACCGAGTATGGTTGATCCTAAATTTGTCACTAGTCATATTTATGCTCAAACTACACCGGCTGTTTTCATTCCTCAAGCTTATACATTGTTCGATTTTACTGTGCAGCCGGGTTCGCCAGCTGTCGGTAAGGGTTCTACCATCGGTAAAGTCGCTGATATTGCCGGTCCTTATGGACCAACTTCTGGCCTACCTTCAAATGTTGGTGGACCGTAAGCACCTAAGTACTTGAGTAGATCAGTACCGATAGGAGTATTTTTCAGTGAGCCATAGCAAATCAGCAAAGAGAATAAGGTCATTAAGAGATGAACGGGCCTCGGCGATGCTTTGCCTCATGCTTATATTTGCTATGGCTCTCTTGATTTTTATTGCTACTTCTTGTGCCAGTTTAGTCAAATTCTTTACTGCCCATAGACATGCTGAATGCGCTGTGGAGGCTGCTTCATTGGCAGCGGCACGGGAGTTGTCACAAGTAGTGGTGGAAGACCCCAACTATGGCTTTGTCGGCCTAAGTGATGGCGCCCCTAGTGCCACATCTTCAATTGCCGAGGATGGCAAACCAATTCCAGTCGTTGGAATCAACACCCTTGTGGCAACGGCGCGCACTAGTATGTTGGTGGCTAAACACCTTAATAACGAAGAATATTTGCGCTTAGCTCGGCTTGATGCAGCTAACACCAAGGCCGCAGCCAGGCGCTTGGTAGAAGGTCTCAAGTTGGTTATGAGAGAGGATGCCCGAGCGCCTTTAAGTATCAGTGGAAAAGTAGTTAAACCTTTGACTGTCGCACGGCAGACTTTTATTAAAAGCCTGGCTCATTCGCGCACCATGGAAGCGGTTGATCTAAAGAACCTCACCTTAGAACTTGGCTATCTTTCGCAGGGAGGAGTAACTACTACCGCATTGCCTGTTTCGGCAGAGCTGGCAGAAGTACCTGCTGCATCTATTGAGAACGGCTGTTACAAAGCCTTTAGAGATTTGGCTGTGGCTGGACAATCATTTGTCTTTGCCGCAGTAGGCGCCCAGCCTAGCCTGGTGGCAAAAGAGCAGTTTGTGGCTGATGTCGACAAGTGTGAAATGCCATCAAGCGTAGTGCGCACCCGCGCTGAGCTAGAATTTGCTGATTCTCGTGACCGGGTCTTCGGCAATGTCTTGTGTTCTGCCTGCGCTGCACCCTTTTCCCTTTCTGATAAAGCGGCTGCTGGTGTGATGATCGTTGGTCTGCCTGACGGTTATCCGAGCGGCTATCTTTCTCTGGCCGACTATATTAACGACCCGCGTTCCAGTCGCACCAATATGGAGATGTTTCGAGCCAATGGCGGGGATTATCCCCTTGATGCTCAAGCAATATTGACTCGCGATCTTGATGATGGTCAAACTCGTACATTGTCAAATGTTTTTGTTCAAGGTCTTTATGACTGGATTCGCACCGCCCATGGCCGCGTCAAACTAGACTCTTTATTGGCTGTGATTGGCGGACGCATGCAACCTTCTATTGGTTCTATGGCTTACGGGCAGTCACTCATTTATCGCTTTGATAAGAGTGGGGCTGTGGTAGTCGATGGATATTTCGTCTCTGATGTGCCCAATCAGATTGTCCACGATCGCCAGGTTTATACTCTCGGCCTCAATACATTGAGAGCAAATAATGCTTTGTGGACAGTGGCTTTTCGCGACCAGGTGCATAACCTTGGTGTTGCAAACGGAGGCAAACACTGTGGTCAGTTGATGGAGTTGGATGGCTGCTTGCGCCCAGCTGGTAGCTTGTACGGTAAAACGCTGACCAGCAAACATGGCGATTTGGAGCGTAAGAGCTACTTTGATGGTGGTCTTGCCGTGGAGTTCGTCATTTCCTCGCCGCAATACAACTGACAGTGTTAAAATCCCTCTAGCTCTTTAGTTGAGGGGAAATTGCAAATTCAGATTGCGCTTAGAAAACTACAGTTGGCAGCCCTGCTCAGTGGTGTTCAACTGGTTTTGCTGTTGGGCTTTTGGGCTCCAACACAAGCTGGTGAATTTCCTACCAAGAAGGAAGTAAAGGAAGCGGCACAGCTTTCCCTCCAGGACATGGCCTCGTTTCGCAGTGCGCAGCAGAGCTTTAGCATTAAGTATCCCAAGAATTGGGGTAAGCTGGAGCCGAGAGATAGCCCGATAGTTTGTAAGTTCATTATTATGGGTGGCCTAGCGAGTTATCGAGTGGCGGCCGAAAACTTGCCGGCTGGTACTACTCTGGCTGATTATTTCAAAGTGACAACTGAGCAAGTTAAGGCTGCCATGGCAGCTCAAAAAATGCCAATCACTGTAGTTAGTGAGAGCGACAGTAAATTAGCTGGCCAACTCGCCAAGAAATCTGTCTATACATTTACTTTCGAAGACTCATCCCGAACTCCTAAAATTGAGCAATACTTGGTTGTTAAGGGTGATAAGGGCTACGTATTTAATTACACCGCTGACAGTGAGCTGTTTGATGATTTTCACGCTGTGATTGAGAAGGTACTTGATTCGATGGAGTTTCAGTAGATTGAGGTTATTGTTTTTACCAGCAATTTGCTTAGTAGTTTTGACGATGGTAATGTCGTCTTGTAGTCTGGATGGTGGTGCTGCTAAGTGGCGCTCCGACGAAGCTATGCTCAAGCCTGCTTTCTCTATAAAATTGCAAGGACCGAGAATTACAGTCCCGCTGCCTGATGTTGCTCTAGATAAGGCAATTGATGACGAGATCGAAGATACCAATTTAAGCCGCACTAGGTTCGCCGAACTCTTTGCCAAGGCTTTGGTGAAAATAAGGCCCGGATGCAGCTTAGTAAAGTGCGACGGCGACGAAATCACTCTTAAGACAGCTGACGGAGAGTCCGAGAAGGTTTTTGTTCAAAACGCCTGGGTAATTTGCAAGGATGTGGCTGGTCATCGAAAGGAAAGAATGAGGTCATTTCTGGCCGATGACTTTGAGCATATTAAGTCTGTGGATCCGGTACGGGCGAATGTGGTACCAGTAGTACGAAGCGAGGATTTGCTTACCGAATACTCGAAAATGGCAAAACAAGCTGATCTTGATGATATCGCTGCGGGAAAGAAACCGGCTCATATTAGCCTCTACCATCACAGCATTGCTCCAGGCTTGATATGCGTATTAATGGAAGATTCTCCGTACTCAATGCGCAGTATATCTCTGCAAGATATGGAGAAGCTAAAGATTAAAGCTTCTGACATCAATGGAGAGCTACTCAATAATCTCTTTAAAAGACTTCCAGAACAGATTGAATTTCAAGGAATAGATGTGTTTTCTCTACTGGCCGGTGGAGACTACGAGTCTAGCTTGATCCTCAGCGATGAAGTGATGAGTAGCGTTAAAAAAATGGTGAAGGGCAATTTGATCTTCTCTGTACCTAATCGTAATACTGTTCTGTTTACCGGAGATAGGACGCCTAGAGGCATAGCAAGACTTCGCGAATATACCGAAGATTCATTTGCTAGCGAACCCCGTCCAATATGCTCCTTGCTGTACACCTGGAACAAGGGCGAGATTAAGCAATATAAGTAGTTTGGAGCCGATATTCGAGCACTATGAGCGACCACGAAGATCCACAATTTAAAAATTGGCTAACAGCAAGAATGAATGCTGCTAACCTCAGTCAAGCTGAGAGAGCCGAGTTTATGCAATGGCTGCTGAAGCGGAGTGAGCCGAATTCTAAGGTTTCAGAGTCACCCTCTAAGCTTGGTCACGCCAAGAAGAAAGAACGGATAAAGCAATTGAAAGAGTGCTTCGATTGGCTCAAGGTAAGAATTACGGAGAGTGATCTCTCTGAGAGCGAGCAGCGCGAATTTGATTCATGGTTGGCTAGTCGGGCGCGTGAGAGCAACTTTTTAGATGATGACGATGATTAGAGCCAGAATACAATTTTTCAAGCTGGCTTTGTTCTCGGCCATTTGTGCCTTTCCGTTTCTTAGTGCGTTAGCTCAGTCTCAAACTTTTCAGCTTGGTACTGAGAAAACCCATGTCATTCCTCCAGCTTTGCAGGCTGGCGAAACTTTCGATGCCGCTAATTTACCCCAACAGAATATCAATGGTTGGTATCGCATTCCGCACTGGTTTGCCGGATTGACCGAGCGAACCAAGGTCTATTCTGATATGGGCGGATCAATTAAGGACATACGTCGACGAGAGCGTGGCCGCCAAGTTGATGCCAAAGGCCATGTTTGGGAAGCTAGGCGGGAGCCCATTCGCTACGATATCGAAGAAAAGAATATGATTGTGCACACTGTGCTAACCGAAGAACTGCCATTGAAGGTGGCTCGTGACCAGGTGGTGATGCGCTACTTCGCTTTAATGATTTGCGAAAACATCAAAACTCACCGCATCATTAAGAGCTTTCAAACACAGCAGATTCATGTTTTTACCCCTAACCCGGATGGTTCGATAAACGCTAGTATTGAGCAAGCTATTTATTTTAATGCCGCTGGCGTTTTTCAGAATACACTGCCGGTGCGTGCTTCTTATGTAGAGCAGAAACTAGCTGAGTTTGAACCAACCGATAGAGACGACAAATTCGACTACAAGGGTTCGTTTGTGCGTTTTTTGCAATCTACAGGTCAGGCTAGCCTGATTCCGCCCGATACTTCTTCTTCTTCTTCTTCGCCTCAGGCCAGCGCTATGCCCTGATTTTAGTTGGGTTAGGTTATTTCCGCTTGGCGTAGAAATAACCCTGGACAAAACTCTGTTCTTTGTCTGGCATGCGCAGCACAATATAGCCTGGTAGCAAGCCGGTCTTGGGGTCAATTTGTCCGAAGGCGATACGAATGCCGTAGCCATCGGTTGGCATAAACATAGCTGTCTCTGGTAGATCCTTTCCAGCAACCCGCCACTTCATATGCACGTGACAGTTGGCCTTGCCCACCGCTGCGCCATCTTTTACTACAATCTGTTGCCCTGCAAGCCTTCCATCAAGACCAAAGAGAAAAATCACAAATTCGCGGTCGGCAAAGAAGTCGCGACCCTGGCGGATAGTCAGCATATCATTGGCAATCTCGGCATTCTCCACTACAAACGGCTGGCCATGAATGCGTCCAGCCGCTGGCTTTTGCGGAAATGCCATTGATGCTGCTGGTGAGCACCAGGCGCTCAGGCTCTTCTTTTGCGCCTCTTGAGCATTTCTCTGGGCTTCTTGGGCAGGGGTAAGATTGGTTACGTTTGTCGACCAACTCTCTTCTCCCACCATCCAAGCACCGTCTTCTTTTTCCATCTTAATTTTGCCGGTAGTGGTGCTGCGCATCGGTTTGTTGGCTGTAGTCTTGTCACCGAGAGCGGTGCTCATACCTTTTGCCATGTTGCCGAATCCCTTTGTCATGGCGTCGGGAAATTCACCAGCGTCGCTGGCTTTGACGCTGAGCACAGCTGAATCGCCGGTTACCACGACGGCTGTAACAGTGACGTTGCGTGGCTCCATTGCTTTTACCATGCCAAAAAGCCCGGCTAGCATTTTCTTGCTGGCCTCTTCGTCTTTGGCTTGAGCTTCTCTTTTCTTCTCCTCTAGATCAGCTTTTTTCTTGCTTGAGCGAAAGGGTGCTAGTTCGTCAAAACTGTTGGCCTTGAGCAATGTCTGGTGGTAGAGGAGGTAACGTTCTTTAATGAGATTTTCTATTTTGCTGCCGTTGCTTGCCACTGCAGAGCTAGGTGCTGGCGAAGATGCGGCTGTGGTCGGGCTCGTGGTCTTTGCCTCCTCGGCTTGCGCCGAGTAAGGGCTGCAGGTGATGGCCAGAATGAGAAATGTCAAGTTTCTCCGCGTCTTAGTTGATAGTTTCAGCAAAGATTTTCTCTCTTTTGGTGACGACTCACGCTTTTAATTTACCTTTTATGCTCTGGTTTAAACCTATGACTTGCAACCACAGGCTGCGTTATCTCGATGGTGCTGCAATGCTGGTATCATTAGCATTCTTTTGCCAGGCTGGACGGAAACCCGACTATGTTCAATTCGATTAACCAGACTAATTGGTCACTATCTAAGATTTATTGCGAAAAGGTAAATGAAGGAAATCTACTGGTAGCTGATCGCTTGTCCCCGACTTTAGGGTACGACCTCAGCACTGCTGATGGTGCCATGATGTTGCGTCAGTTCAAGAAAGTCGCCGACTGCGAAACTGCCGTAGCTTGGATAAATAAATACGGCTTTCCCTGGGTTGCTGATCAAGTACATTTCGACGACATCGGTCTCGAAAACGGAGTGCTGCTTGAAGATATGATTGAGCGCGCTGTCTCTTTGTCTTTGTTTTCTCGCTTGGTTGCTCTTGCCAAAGGCAGGGGTAAATTTACTGGCAGGGATATCCTTGCCTGGCCCGTGGCTTCGTCACCGCTTGCAAATGGTCAAAATATACTGCTCAGTAATTCTTGGCGCGATATAGCCGCTGGTGTCAAGCTCAATGGTCGAGAGTCCGCTAAAGACTTTTATCTCGGTCGCTTATCTGCCAATCAAGATCTTGCTGTTGCATTTGTGGCTGACAAAAAATTGTGGTGCGGCAAACTGACACCGCCCTTGTTCAAGGCTGTTGAATCTGTGGAAGAGGCGGTTTTGTCAGGCGTTGATTTTGTGCCGATTTTTGTAGCATCGGAGGTTGGTGCCAAGGGCTTTGAAGCAGTTGTTCGTTATGCTGCTACGTTGCTTGTGGCAGAGCTACTGCCTCGTCTAATTCGCGGTATTGTGCCAACCGTGGTCTGCCAAAAAACAACTTTTGGTGAAATGGCATTGAACGCCAATTTCATCTTTCCCACTCCTTTTTCGTTGATGGCTTATGAGCTCTACAAAAGAATGCCTAAAGGTTAGCTATCCTTCTGGCCATGATTACCGCCGATTTAAGGATTGGCAATGTTTTCTCAATCTAATATGTGATACTTTCAGCTCATGCGCCTATTTCTGTTACTGCTGATAGTTCTGGCTATGGTCTCTGTCTCATCTCAGGCGAAGGGCGAACCTGTGCCTTCTGGCAATCAGAAAGTAGTGCCCAAAACCCTTCAGGCTGGCGCTACTTTTGATGACCGTAATTTGCCGCAGCAAATCATTAATGGCTGGTATCGCATACCCGCCTGGTTTGCCGGTGCCACTATCAGAACCGAGACAGTCGACCCTAGTGGTCGGGTGGAAAAGAGCGTACGCCAACGCGAGCGCGGACGGCAGGTTGACGCCAAAGGTCATATCTGGGAGGCCAAGCGTGAGCCAATCATTTATGACATTGATCAAGACAAAGTAGTAGTGCACACGATCCTTGAAGAGGAAGTTCCAATCAGTGTCGTGAAGACTCAGGTGGTTATGGCTTACTATTTTTTGATGGTTTGTGAGCGCAAAAAAGATCGTGTTATTTTAGATAGTTACAGAACCGTGCAGATGCATAGCTTTACGCCAGGCCCTGATGGCTCGATTTATGCCCAAATTGAAAAGTCAGTTTATTTCAGGCCTGATGGCACAATCCGAAACGTCTTGATTAACCCCGCCTCGTATATTGAGCATAAAACCCGCGCCTTTACCCCTCTTGATAGCGATGAAAAATTCAACTACAAAGACTCATTTATTGAATTTTTGCAGCGCTCAAATCACCCAGAACTAATACCATAGTGCTTTCTGGCATGAAAGTGCAGCAACGAAAATAGTTCTTCTATTGCATTTGGCATGGCGATTGCCACAACTTGGTCACGCCCAGAAATCATTATTGTGGTTACTTGGCCGGCAGTTGCAGATCAATAGTACTAACCGTTTTACCAGCTTACTAACACGACACAGCAGTTAAGGATCAAAGCCATGGGTGAAGGTCGCAATGAGCGCTTTTCGGCGACAGAAAATATCGGTAAAGGCGCAAGCCAATTGCACTCAGAGGCCTTCGACTTACTGAAGCAAAATCGTCCAAGTAAGCTTAGCAATGAAGGCTTTTATGGTACGCAAACTGCTTCAGAATTTTTGCCTGCTCTCGAAACATTCGATTTCGGTGGAGAGGCGAAGCCAGCCGGCAGCACTAAGAAAAATCAGACCGATAGTCAACCGATAGAGTCAACTTACACACAGCTTCTTGACCGGTTGGCAAAAATTGATGATTCTCGCCAGATAGAAAATGATCAAGAGACTCGCGTCAAAAAAGGCATTGCAGCTAGCGAAAGAGAACTCGCTAATTTTGGTCTGATTGATGGCCTGCTCAATAAGCCAGAGAGAAGCAAACAAGAACTACAGCACAAACAAGAAGAGTTGAAAGAACTGAGGCACGATCGCGTTGCTGCTGAAAAGACAATGAGCGAGGCCGCCCCAGCAGTAGAACAACTGAGACAGTTGCTGCGCCGTGAACATGAGCAGCGCGAACAGGGGCAAACAAAGCAGGCTGATGCTACCAAGCTGCAAGCCGAGCAACAGATTAATACATTAATGGCACAGACCGAAGGTGTCAGTTTCATCAGCAAAGATACTCTGCTTCATGCTAACGATCACCGCCAAAGCGAAATCGCTGCTCAAGAAAAATTTCAAAATCAATTGCAAACTACAAAAGTCGTAGCCGACACCGTAAGGGATAGCGCTATTGGTGGCGCCGCTGTCATTGCCACCGGCGGAGTGTTGGCACCAATGGTGGCTGAGTATGGTGTAGTTACTGGTACTGGTGCTGCTATCTCTGCCGGAGCTACAGCCGGACTGGGAGTCAGCACTTTTAGCCGTGCGGAAGAAGCAGCATCAGATATGAATGCCAACAATAAATCGGCTAATCAGGCAGTGACTGAAGCCCTGCACAATATCAATCAAGACTCCAAATCGGCATTGATTACTGCCGCATCCACAGCTGCTGGGCTTAGTGCTGCCGGTAAATTTACTAGCTCAATTGGGCTCGAAGGCAGTCAGATTGCTAGTGTCACAAGCGAGGGGGCTATATCTGCTGGAGTACAGTCCACTGTCTCCAATTCAATCAATACAGCTGACCGCTATCAGCAAGCCAAGAAAGAATTTGATACCAATTTTGCTTCACTGGGAGGCGCTGAAAAAGAAGAGGCTTGGCACAAGTTTAAGGAACAGAACCATTTGTCTGCCGCTGAAATCAGTGCAAAATTGGCTCTTGATTCAGCTTCAGGCATGGCGGCCGGAGCGGTTGGTGGTAGAACCACTTTGGCGCAGAATTCTGCTAGCCAATTGACAAAACTTGCTGTCAGCTCTGCCGATGTTGCAGCTGACGCCGGAATTACTGTGGCATCAGCCTATGGTCAAGCTGCCATAGAAGGTCGTCAAACTACAGCACAAGATCTCTCCGCCGCGGCCACAAACGTCTTTACCGGTCGAGTAATAGGAGCAATAGCGGCCAATCATTCTCCAAGTGCCAATGAACTAACGAGCAAGACTAAAGACATAACCGAAAATTCTGGGGCACAGTCCAAAGATTTGTACTATCACACTGCTGATACCGTTTCTCAGCCCCGCCTTGATAGCGGCAAAGTTGCAATCTCTGACCAGGTGCCACGAATTCATGAGCGGCAAAAACTAAATGAACTTCGCCAGGCCGTAGTTACTGACCATGTCAGTGGCTTACATAATCAAAAAGGCACCTATGAAGGAATTGATGCTGGTCTAGCCAAAGCTGTCAAAGAAGGAACTCCCTATTCAGTAATTGGTATCGATGCCAATG
>CALRJJ020000107.1:0-10664 GCA_943367505.1 Flavobacterium psychrophilum
ATCAAATCTATGCTTGCAAGTCTCGTGGACGAAATGCAGCGCCAGAAAGACGAGAGATCTAACTATAAGGGTGGGGGAGGTCCCGCACCCGGTCCCAACCAACAGTGGCAACATTGGCCTAATCAGGGTTACCCCCCCAGTGGAGGACCAAATTAGTTTTTGGTGCGCCTGTAACAATTACTTCGGGTATGTCAGCAAATGAGTCAAAATCACGATTCTGTTGACCATGAGCTTGGCAAACAAGAGTTTGGCAAATCAACAGATTTGCCAACGGTGACAGACTTTGGGGCTGGCTATCGCACTCGCAATTTGGCCGAAGACAATATGACCGAGGCCTTGCTTGAAGAAGAGAAGCGCTTTCAAGAGAAAATACGCAAAGACCCATTAATCGGTACAGTACTCGATGACAAGTATCATATTCTCGAAGTACTGGGCTTTGGTGGCATGTCTGTGGTCTACAAGGCCATGCAAGAACCGGTTGAGCGGCTGGTTGCAGTTAAGACTGTGAAATTTAGAGTGGATGAGAGACCGGACATTTGGCGGCGATTTGAGCGCGAAGTGAAAACCTTGAGTAAGCTCTCTCACCCTAATGTAGTCACTGTCTATGATTGCGTAATCGGTGCCGATAGTCAGCCTTATGTGGTGATGGATTATTTGAAGGGAGCTTCACTTGACCAAGTTCTGCTTGAAGGCCGCCTCTCGCTAGAGCAAACCTATAGTGTGGCAGCTCAGATTTGTCTTGGTGTGGGCCACGCTCATCGACATGAGGTCATTCACCGCGATATCAAGCCAGCCAATATAATGTTGTTGGACGATACTGCTAGTGGTGGCACTATTAATGCTTTGAATAGTGGCTATAGGCTAGAGCAAGCATCTCATCGCCAAGTAAAAGTAGTAGATTTTGGTCTAGCAAAATTGGGTGAAGATTCGCGTAAACTGACACATTCCGGAGAGCTTTGGGGCTCTCCTCCTTATATGAGCCCAGAGCAAATCTCCGGTCGAGAATGTGACAGTCGCTCCGATATCTATTCTCTTGGCTGTGTCATTTACGAAATGCTCACAGGAAAAGACCCTTTTTGGGGAGCCAATGTTTATGAGTTGCTTCATTGCCACATGCATAATCAAGCGCCAACGCTAGCCTGCGCTTGTCCTGATGGGCAATTCCCTGTGCAATTAGAAAATGTCATTGCCAGGGCAATGGCCAAGAATCCGGTGGATAGATTCGCCACCATGATTGATTTTAAAGACGCCTTAGAGCAAGCCTGTTTGCATCCAGACCATTCCATTAAGAATTTTGCTAGGTCGCCAGAGCCTGAGCGCTCCTGGAGTTTTGCCGAGCAACAGAAAGCAAGCAACGGAAATCTCCAAACAGTTCCCACCACGGCATTTGCCAGCCCTTTTGCACCACCGGCTGCTAACCCACCCGTTGCTAGCCAGGGTTCAGCGGACAATTCAGCAACGGCCACTCACATGCTTACCTACACTTTGACTGTTTTGATGTTAGCTGCCTGTGTGTTATTTGCCGTTAATGCTGGTCGTAATCTTGAGCACACTAAAGTGAGGCGATATGTGCCCGGTTCGGTCACGACTTCGGCAACTTTTGCCGGCTACAGTAAGAATAGTTCAAATTCGGGTGCAAACAGCCGTCAGGCGTCCTCAGGTGGTTCAGCCTCCGAATCTGGGGCTGAAGATTTAGAAAATCGCGGTCAGTCCAGGCGAGGGCGCTCAAAAGCCGCTGCACGGCATGTTTCAGCTTCTTCGAGCCAGCGCTCTAACGAGTCTGTAAAGAAAACAATAAAAGAATCTTCTCCTAATTCATCTATTGGCGGCGTAGATCAGTCAAAATTCGAACTGTTAAGGCGACTCAAAAGTCCCGCCTCTCAGAACTGAAAATAGTAAGTGATTAAGTCCACGTCGAAAAAGTAGCTGAATTATGAAAAAACAACAGATTGCAGCATCACTCATACTCTCTCTAACGCCGCTTCTGTGCCCCATGTTCTTGCCCTGTGGCCTTGAACTGAGCCAACCGACTGAAGCTGCGTGGTATGACAACGAGAATACTTTTCTTGATCGAGGTAAGCAGGCCTACAACCAAGGTCAGTTTGACCAGGCCATTCAGGCATTAACCGAGTCAATCAAATTAAACGGCGACCGGGCTGATTCCTATTATTGGCGCGGCTTAGCGCTCTTGGCCATCAAGCAAAATGACCGCGCTTTGGCTGATCTAAATGACGCCATTCGCTTAGCGCCAGACAGCACCAGCTGTTTTCTCAGCCGTGGTTTGCTTTATTCAAACCTAGGCCAGCTTGACAAGGCTATTGCCGATTTTGATCAGGCTCTGGCGATTGATCCCAATTTAATTGATGCCAAGACCAATCGTGACTTTGCCGCCAAAGAGCTAGAAAAGCAGAAAATTGCTAAGGCTAAGCCCGTCGAGCCAGTAAATACCGATCTTGCTGTTACCACTGTTGCCAGCAATCAGGTAGCATCGAGTCAGACTGGCAGCTCTGTGCGGCCCCATGTGGCGCGCACGACCAGTGGCTATGATGCTAAAGGCAAGCCAACTTATGGTGTCTCGACTGGGCATGCTGGTTCTACTGTTAGCACCACCCCAGCCGTCACCAATCAAACTGTCATTGCTACCGCTGCTGGTATCAATGACCCTAAGTGGTTAGCTTTGCAAAAAGAGCTAGAGGCTAAGGTCGCCCGTGAGAAAAAAGAAGCAGAATTGGCTGCAGCGGAGCGCTCACGCAATGAATTGAAGGCCCGTGAATTGGCTTTGAAAGAAAAAGAAGCCGAAGAGCGAATCGAGCGGCAGCGCAACAAACACGAAGTGGAAGAGGCTCGTCGCCTGGCCATGGCCAACAACGGCAAAGTTAAGGGCCCCGCTAAGACAACAGCTAAAGCCGATGCCGAGACACCTGCCGAAGAATCTGCTCTCGATGTCACCAACCGTCCAGTGAGAGATAAGTGGGCTCTTATTGTAGGCATCAGCAATTTTCAAGATAGCAAGCTCAATCTTAAATATCCTGCCAAAGACGCTAAAGACTTCAACGATTATTTGTTGAAGGAAGGCCATTTCGCTGCTGACCACGTCAAATTACTCACTAATGAACAGGCCACTCGGGCCAATATCCTCTCTGAATTGGGTGATAAGTGGCTTCCTCGGGTGGCCAACCCTGATGATCTGGTCGTCATTTATATTTCTAGTCACGGTAGTGCCTCCGACATGGATATAGGTGGTGTCAACTACCTGCTGGCATACGACAGTCAGGTCGACAGTCTCTACGCTTCTGGTCTGCCTATGCAAGATTTGACGAGAATTATTAAAGGCCGCGTTCATTCTGATCGAGTCGTTCTTGTTCTCGATGCCTGCCACAGTGGTGCTGCCGATCCTGGCGCTAAGGGGCTCTTCCGCCAGGGCAATGTGGACATCTCTGAAGTTGCTCAAGGTACTGGTCAACTAGTTATTTCTTCGAGCCAGCCTTCGCAAGTATCGTGGGAGTCGAAGCATTATCAGAACTCTGTCTTCACCCGTTGCTTAATTGAATCACTGAAGAGCAAAGGTGATGCCACCACCCTTGGTGAAGCTTTCAGCAATATGAAAGACAAAGTACAGCAAGAGGTCTTGACTGAGCGGGGTGTCTTGCAAACGCCGGTATTGAAGTCGCGCTGGAAAGGCAATGATTTGCGTCTTGCTGCACCACCTGTCACTCCTCGCCCTGGATTGGCCGAAAACCCATAGCTTGTTGTCAGTAGGTGTGAACCTTCTCTTCTATATTGGCAATGCTAGTACAATGGTGTAGTCATTTACTTATACCTATACCTAAGTGTGAAGTGCAGTGAGCAAGCTTCTCAGCGTTCCGTCAAGGCAAGAAATACTTGCCGCTTGTAGTCAGGTGCCTAATGCCGAGTTCGGCAAGCTAGACCGGGCTGATATTGTGCAGAGCAAACTCAATGTTTTGCTGGCTGCTCTTGAAGACGAAACCACCGAAAAAGCAGCTATCAAAATTTTGCATGAGTTGGCGGATGACCTGGCCAAGCAGAGCTTAACTACTTCTACTTCGCAGAAATCAGATCTTGACGGCGAGCCCGAGCAGCAGCAGCTGGTTCTAAAGAGTGTTGGTTTGCCTTCCTTGCCCGATCCAATCAGACTGCTTCTTACTCCGGCAGTATTCTCGCCTGAGTTATGGGGCAGAACCTTTGCTGAAGGTTTGCTGAAAAGCAAAGAGCAGTTCCACGGTAAGCGCATCGTCGAAGTGGGAACCGGATCTGGCTGGATTAGTTTGCTTTTGCTTTTCGTCACAAATGTGAAAGAGGTTTTAGGACTCGATTTGAATCCGGTGGCCGTTACCATGGCCAAGCTCAATACCTGGCTCAACGGCACCACTGCTGACGGTGGCTACGTGCTCAGCATGGCCGGTGAACCAATTGTCAAAGCTTTTCAAGCTGAAGTTTCAGACTTGCTCTCGACGCCTCTGTCGACTGGCCAACACTTTGACCATGTGATTGGCTGCATCCCTCAAGTTTTGCATCCAAACCCAGTCAAAGGTGAGATGAACTTTGGCACTGGTGACAGCGAAAATGCCGAAGCGCTTTCCGAGAAAGATCTTTATGACCTGAGCAACTATTGCTTCGAACAAGGAATTTTAGAGGACCGATTTGGTTTGCCTTTGATTGCCCGGGCTTTAGAGCAGGCCCAGCTTTGTCTCAATCCCGGTGGAAGAGTTACTTTGGTGTTAGGTGGCAGACCTGGGCGCCATGCCATCGAAAGTATGTTTGATCGCCGCGGCTATGAGAGCAAACTGGTTTGGATGCGTCGCATTCAACAAGCCGATGACACCGACTTAGCATCTCTAGTTGATTTAGAAGCAGAGCACGGTATTCGCTTTCACTTCTTCATGTCCCGCGATTCGGAACTGTCGGTTTCTGCCGCCACGGCAGTGAAACTATTAGCCGCAGGTCGGCAGGTCTTTCATGATCTGCTTGTTTATCAAGCCGATACCAGGTTCGAGCCTGAGGTCTTTGCCTTCGTTCGCAACTTGAATCATATGAAGCTTGAGAGCTTGCGCAAAGAACTCGATTTTTCTCGTCTCGGGCACGAGAAGATTAGTTTCTTGAGCCGTCTATCGCGCTCTTTACTTGATGTGAAAACCATTCCCTATCCCCATGAACGCGGCGATCTAAGTATTCGCGCTATTGTGGCGCGCTACCTCAATGGTTTCTGCTATTACCCCATTGATGCGTCTGAATTGTTCATTGCTCCTTCGCGCGCTGAATTAGTTGACATGGTCTTGCGCATGGTAGCTAGTTCGGGCGACCGCATACTCTTATCCTCTTCGGTTGCCTCGGTCTACGAAAGAGTGGCTTGCGATAACGATTTAGATCTTACTGTCGGCAATGATGACCTCTCAGAGCTAAATGAATTAGACGATCTTGTGGCACCGAAAGTGGTGCTAATCTCTCCGCGACAGTTGCTCAACCCATCACCGATTAATTTCAAAGCAATTTGCCAGCAAGCAAGGCAGCATCCTGACCGCTGGTATCTAATTGACGATTCGGAGAGCTTCACCATTAGCTCTCAGCTTGGCTCTAACATGACCTTGCGCTTTGCTGGCCAGGAACCATTGCCAGAAAATCTCATACTGCTATATGGCTTGATCAAAAATACAATCAGCCGTGACCTTGAATTGAGTTTCTTAATCAATGCACCGGCTGCCTGGATGGAAGGGTTGGAGATTGGCTCAGAGTTGAGCTACTCACGTATTGCCTATCCTACTCAACTTTTGTATGAATGGCTCTTCGATGATTTGATGACTTTTCCTTTCCCGGATCAAGTATTAGAGCGAAAGCTAAATGCTAACAACTTGCTCGGTGACTCAAATCACAGCGAAGCCGGTCATTCTGGTAGTTCCAAGCTTTCTGTCACACCTCTAATTACCGAGCTAAGCAAAGATCCTTGCTTCGCAGCCAAACCAGTTGATCTCGAAACTCCTGGTCTAATCAGGCTCGATTACGGTGAATTCGAATCACCAGTGCCAGACATTCTGGTTAAAGGTTTGCTCAAGGGCTTCTTAGACGAAGAGACTACTATTCTGCCGCAGATTGTCAGCGAGCGTGTTGCTGCCTACATGAAATGGACCCGCAAGGTAGCTATTTCGGGTAAGCGTATTGTTCTGGGCCAGGGCGTCTTCCCTCTCTTTGGCGCCATGATCAAGGCCTTATCTAAGCGTTTAGGTCGACCCTGCCTGGTGGCTGTTCCTGACGGTAGCTATGGCCCGCTCTACCCGATGCTCACCTATTATGGTGCTCGTTTAGTTGAGGTAAAAACAGCCCCTGAGCGGGCTTTCTTGATTTCACCAAAAGACATCGCTGCCTTGCCTGAGAAACCAGATTTGCTTTGGCTTACTCAGCCAAATAATCCCAGTGGCATATTCTTAGACCCAGAGCGCTTGCGCACAATCATAGAGAACTGCCACAAACAAGGCATTTATGTGTTCTCTGATGAAATCTTCTTCTTGCTCTCCGATCATCGCCTCGGCAAGTGGACACCATCATCATTGTCGGCCGGTTCATTTGCTTCGGGGCCAAGTGGTAGCAACATATTTATGGTCGACGGTATTGCTAAAAGCTTTGCTGCTGGCGGTATGCGCTGTGGCTTTATGGTTACTCCTGATGAAGATTGGGCCCAAGAAATTGCTGCCCATGTCGCCCCACCTCCTGCTGCTATTTTGCGTGCGTGGGATGCCCTCTATTCAGCTTTCTTAGAAAAGGCGCCGCACCAAATGATGGACGTTTCTCAGGCCTTCTCCGAGGTCGAGACCTACCTGACTAGTCAGCGAAAGATTCTTTCAAGCCGAAGAGAAGAACTAATTACCTTGCTCAAATCAAAGGGTCTTGATGACGGCTACGATACTCCCTATCGTGGTGGTCTATTCTTGCTGGCCAAGCTTGATAGTAAGCATGAGCAATTGGCTAAGCAATACAAGCTTTTGACTAACCCCGCTGTTTGGGGCCGCACACCAGAAATGGTGCGGATGTGTTTTTGTATCGATGATGCTGCTTTCCGTGAAACCATGGAGAGATTGAGCAAGTTTGTGAAAGAGGAAGGAATCCATGGAATCTAACGCTTTGCCCGATTTGTCGATGCGAGGCAAGAATTGCTTAATCACCGGTGCCACTGCTGGTATTGGTAAGGTCACCGCTATGGAATTGGCTGGCCGTGGTGCCAATATTATTATTGTTGGTCGCAACGCTGATAAGTGCGAAAGTACTCTGGCTGAAATTGAAGCGCAGACCGGCAATAGCAATCTCGACTTCCTTACTGCAGATCTTTCCGACTTTCAATCTGTGAAGACCTTAGCTAAGAATTTCACCAACAAATACAGCAAGCTCAATGTACTTATAAACAATGCTGGTGGGGTGTTCATGCGCCGCGCTGATACCAAAGATGGTCTAGAGATGACCTGGGCGCTCAATCACTTTGGCTATTTCTGGTTGACTGGTTATCTCATTGATGTGCTCAAAGCCAGCACACCATCCCGTATTATCAATGTCTCCTCCGATGCTCATAAGCGCTCATCATTGAGTGGGCCACCAAATATGCGCGATAAAATGCCTATTGGTTTTCTCAACTATGCCGATACCAAGCTGGCTAATATACTCTTCTCATATCATTTGGCCTATAGCATTAAGTCGACAGGAGTCACTGTCAATGCCATGCATCCTGGCATTTTCGCTACTGACTTTGGCTCTAACAATGGCATCATTGGCAAAGCAATTCAGCTAAACGCCAAAGTCTTTGGTGTCAAGCCGGAGGAAGGCGCCCGTACCGTAATTCAGCTTGCAAGCGCTCCTGAGCTTTACCAGGTGACGGGAAAATATTTCGTCAATGGCCGTGAAGTACTTTCGTCGAAAGCTTCGTATGACACCAAGCTCAGTACTAAGATGTGGCAGTGGAGTGTGGATGTCTCTAGACGGTTAGGCATGGATACTAAGCGCATTGAGTTTTTGCGTTAGTTAATCGCTGTGCTAACTTTCTCTATTTGTCTTTTCCCATGAAGCCAACACCTTCTATCATGCTTTCAAGATCGTTTCTATTTGCTGCAGAGTAGCTTACATCTGTAGGCGATTTCATCAACTTCAGACCAGGGGGAACGGCAAAGTCTTTGGGGTCGTAGGCTACTGTCGTTATCGATTTGGTTATTACCGGTGTGCGCTGCAAAAAGTCTTTGTAGCGGTGGGCATCGAACCATTCTTTATGTTTGTATTTTCCTTCTATGGCTGAGCTTTCGAATAGCGGTATCTCTTTTATGCCTGGCACGAAGAGATAGCGACACAACACATCTGCTACCTTGCTTGAAATTTTAATATTTTTGGCACCATAGACGAGGGAGTTTTTTCGCGTTTTATAGCACCGACAGTCAAAGCCTTTGTACTTTTGTTCTCCAAGGAAGGTTGGTTTTTCTGGATCGTGAGGGGGGACGCAGGCATTTATGAGCATGACACCATTGAAGCGATTCAAATCACATTGCCAGTAGACTTTTCTGTCAGTGCGAAAACATGTAATTTTCCAATCTGGCGCTTTTGCTACCAGAATAAAATTACCCGTGTTGTTTTTGATTCGTACAGCTTCGTCGGTTATATAGATGGTGTTGTCTAGTTGGGTGACCACTAACTCTTTTGCTGGGGCCGCTGTTGACTCTGAGTCGGTGAGGGCCATCAGGCTTGAGACTGATATCAGGCCAGAGAGAATTACTTTGAGGCTATTTTGCATTTGTTACCTGGCACTGGGCTCTTTCATTTGAACATATTCTGTTAGAGATATTCTATTCGATAAATTCTATCTACCTATTCTTCTATCGATTTGGCGAGGGCGCGTAGATGTTCGCGGAAAGTCAGGGCTGGTTCTACGGCTCGCTTCTTTAGATAGTCGTCAAACATAAGTTGTTTGTGCAAGTTTTGGCCATCTCTCACTAGCTGTGCTTGTTTCGATTCGGCTGCATAAATTTGTTTGGCTGTGGCAAAAACATCGCTTACATGATCCTTATGCACAAAAACTGCCCCATCCGAATCGATGAAGACAAAGTCGTTGCTTTCAACTGTCGAGCTGCCAAGCTGTGCTAGGCCAATTGAATTAGGTTCTGCTGTTTCTAGCTTAAGTGGGCCCGAAGGATGTCTACCATAGCTAAATATTGGCAAACCAATGCGCACTAATTCATCGGTGTCTCTGTGGCAGCCCCAAACAAGCATAGCTGCTATGCCGTAGCATTCGGCCTCAAGTGCCGTTAAATCGCCAATGCAGGCCTGATCACTGCGACCGCTGTCGTCTATGCACAATATGTCGCCAGGCTTTGCTTGTAGCATGGCTTCCAGAAATATATCAACGCTACCGTAGTGTTTTACAGGCAAGGCTTGGCCAGCTACCTTGCTGCCTGGTATTAGCGCCGTGAGCCCAGCAGGCATTGACCGCACTGCAAGCTTCAAGCGCACACAGGCGTCGGCAATCATAGGCGTCGACAGCTGGCTAAATTGCTCAGTGCATTCTTTATTGTCCACGAAAAAATTCCTCTGCTAATCTTTTAGGCCGACGAAAGACTGTATCACGATGGCGTGATTAGCTTGATCATCAAATTGATCAGACCTATTAATATATTGAAGTTGGTAGCCCACTTCTACCCGTGCTTTCTTCAGTGTTCTGATGCCTAAACCAGCAAATAGGCGGTTCTGGTCAATGCCAGCCTGTGGTCCTCCTTGTACGCTATTCAAATTGACGAAGAGTTCGTCTTGAGCTGTTGCATATATGCGCTTATTGAGAGGATAGTTTACCTTGACCAGATGTCTTAGTCGCACACCGGTGCCAGCAAGTGGTTCAAACAGTCTCTCTTCGATGCGGCTGCGATTGATTAACAGACAGCGGTTGAAGTTTTTATTCATCAGCACTTGCTGCCAGATGCGGTGCTCGTTCTGCACTCCTGCATCTGTATAGTTCGATAGCCATAAATATCCAGCAAACAGAGAGAAATTGTCTTTTAGTTTGTATTCGAGGGCTGGTCTAATTAAAAGCTGATTTAAACCAGAGACATTGTCACCAATGCGCGGAATTACTTCCAGGTAGCCGTGCACTCGCTTATAGGCTGTGCGGTCTAGCATGATCGGGGTCCAGAGTTGGAGGTCATGATCTGCGGCGGCCTGGGCCGGTACTGGGCACAGGATCAGCGCTAGGGCACTGACGGCAATTGCTATATTCGAGTAGAGTTTCCGCAATCGTTTCACTATTATTTTGCTGTGACCAAGACTGCATCACCCAATCTTATTTCACCATTGTTTTGCGGTATAGCATTTTGGCCAAACATGATTTTGCCATTTTCTTTGCGGAAGAAAGAAAGTGTTTTTAGCGGCTCTTGTGAGGCTTCAGCAGTGTCTTGATCGATAGTTGTTATCTGGCAGCGGGCGCAGGGTTTGACCAGGCTAAGCTTGACATTGTCGATGGTGATTTCAGACCAGCTATCTTCGGCAAATGGTGCACTGCCACCAATGGTGATATTGGGTCTAAAGCGATTCATGGGCAGAGGGTATTCCAGTCTTCTGTTTAATTCGGCGAGAGATTCGTCGCTTATGACCAATACTGGAAAGCCGTCGGCAAAACTGACAACATTGTCAGG
>CALRJJ020000108.1:0-10613 GCA_943367505.1 Flavobacterium psychrophilum
TTGCTTCTCTGCCGCAGAAAAACCGTCGTCTTTGCGAGTTTCAAGAACTTCTTGAGCTCGAACAATGCGCGCTTCAATCAGCCGCTCCAGCTCCGGCAACTGCTGCTCTTTGACAGCAACATCCATCACCGAACTCTTCAAATTGCGGATGTGCATGCGCACTTTCTCTTTTGCCAATTCGTAGCTATGAGCGAATTCATCCACACCAGTGATGATATAGCCGCGTTGGGCTCCTTCCATCTCGCGCACAGCCGAAATAGACTCGTGAATTTCGCTGAGAACTCGGTGAGTGTGCCCAACCCACTGACCGGCATCGATTACTTCTAGAGTAAGGCGATAGCAAAGAATACTTATGGTGCAAACCACAATGAAGGTGGCGATAAATGTGATTAGAGCTTTGCCCTTAGGCAAATTCCTCACAAACTCTTTCAGACCCTGGAATGAGCCCATATAGTTTGCACTTCCTCAGCTAGAGTCATAGGGTCGAATGGTTTAGAAATTACGCCTGCAGCGCCAAGCTCAAGGTAGAAATCGATTTCGTGGGTTAAGACTTTAGCGGTCATAAATACCACGGGAATGGCGGCAAGTGAAGGAATTTCTTTGAATTTACCAAAGGTCGCCTTACCATCGAGACCAGGCATCATTACATCTAACAGAATCAAATCTGGGGGCCGCACCATGGCTATATCAATGGCCTCCTGGCCAGAAGAGGCGATGTCGACTTGAAAATCATCCTCTAGCGACAATTCAGCAATGGTGCGGATATTGTCATCATCGTCGACTAAAAGAATGCGAGAAAGAGGCATTTATATGAGGACCTTAAACTAAAACCACACTTATAACTGGAACTAAAACAAAAGCGACCAGTCAACCGCAAAGCAAACCCTACTGACAGGATATCTCACAATTGTGAAGGCAGAAGGAAGATTGCGTATACTGTCTATATAGCCACTGGAATCTTAGCCATGAACGAAACTACAAGCCCAGCCAAAAATGCCGAAAAACTTCAGTCGACAGAATCTTTGATTCTTTTTGATGGCGTCTGCGGGCTCTGCAACAAGTTTGTCCAATATGTACTCAATCATGACCCAAACGGGCGCTTCCGCTTTGCCTCGCTGCAGAGCGAACTAGCCCACGAAATCCTCGGTCGCCACGGCAAAGATCCCACCCTGTTGAAAACTATCTATTTGATTCGCAACCCAGGTCGCTCAGACGAGAAGGTTTTCACCAAATCAGCTGCAGCCCTGCGCATTATCGGCGAACTAAATGGTGCGGCCCGAGGCCTCAAACTCTTTCTGGCAGTGCCAGCGCCAGTGCGCGACCTTGGCTACGACCTCGTAGCAGCAGTACGCTACCAGGTCTTTGGCAAACATGATGTCTGCCCGATGCCGACAGCGGCAGACCGGGAACGCTTTCTCGATATTTAGCGCTGATTAGTCTTGTCATTGGTGCCCATCTCAGGGACAATTGCTAGCAGCTGGGAGCTACGAAAGATTGCGTCAGTCAGTTAGTGAGGCCATTTGAGACCGTCAACCAGAACGCTCAGAATATTCTCAGCCTTATCGTTAATGTCGGTCTCACTTTGCCTGCAGCCGGCCCGACAAAATGCTTGGGCCCAAGGCTCTGCTGACAAAGACGCGGCCGGTTTGACTTCATACACACCGATGCCAATGCCTCTTCCGGCATCAGCTAGCTCTCCAACCCATGCAAGCTCTCCCACCCATTCAAGCTCTCAAACTCATTCAAGCTCTACCAGCCGGGCACTATTTCTGCCCGGCCCCAAACTTTCAAATAAGCCTTTAGCTAAGCCCCAGGCTAAGTTACCCGCAAAATCTCTAGCTAAGTTACCCGTTAAATCACCAGCCAAGCCTGTTGTAAAATCGGCAGTTAAGCCTCCCGTTGTGCCTTCCGTTGAACATTTAGCTGAGCACCCCGTTGAACAGTCCGTTTATCCGTCCGCTCAATCTGCGGAATCTCCCGGCAAACCAGAGGCAACGCCAGCTAAAGCCCTGGAACAGTCTTTAGTCAAACCAATTAAGCCGAATAAGCCCTCAGAACAGCAGCCTATGGCGGGTTGGCAGAAAAGCGCGGCAGTTTCCAAGAGCCCGCTAAAATCGGCCGCCAGCAAAACACAAGCAAGCAAGCCGGCAATGACAAAACCAGTTGCTACCAAGCCCGATGCTAGCAGCCCCGATGCAGCCAGCCCAGTTGCTAGCAGTCCCGCTGCAGCCAGCCCAGTTGCTAGCAATCCCACTGCAGCCAGCCCAGTTGCCACCAAGCACGCTGCCACCAGGCCCGCTGCCACCAGACCCGTTGCCACCAAGCCGGCCCTGCCCAAATCCTTTGCCAATTTCTCTGCGGCACCAAGCTCTGTAATCAGAGCGGCAAAAGAAGCAGAAAAGAAAATTCAAGACCACGATCTAGCAAGCGCTGTCAACATCTGGAGCACTGAGATCGAGGCCCATCCAGAAAACGCCGAGTCATGGGTCGGCAGAGCCAGTGTCAAGCGCATGATTGGCGACTATCATGGCGCCCAAGACGACCTCGATCATGCCCTTGAACTTAACGCCAACAGTGTTCCCGCGCTTATTTCTAGAGCCGCTGTGCGCCGCCGCTTAGCCGACTTAAGAGGCGCAGCCAAAGATATCGATAGGGCAGTGGAGCTTGCTCCGCGAAGCTATCAAGCCTTTGCCGAAAGAAGCTCCTTGCGATTTGCTCTCAATGACATGCAAGGGGCTATGGCCGACTACAACTATGCCATAACCATCAATCCGGAGATGAACAAACAAGCAGCAAAATACACTTACTCAGCCAACAGCCAACCACAAATTACTATTCGCGACGCCCGCGATGTGAGCAAGGTTGATAGTAATAAATCTGCTGGCGAGAACAAGACAATTGCTGATACTAAATCTGGCAATGAAAATAAGACTATTACTGATACCAGATCTAGTGCTGAAACTAAATCTAGTGCTGAAATTAAGACAGGCACTGATACTAAATCTAGTGATATCAGCGACACACACTATACATCGACTGAACTAGCGCATCTAAATAATACAGCGGTGCACGAAATCAACCTAAAACATTTTGCTAGTGCCATAAAAACATTCGAGCGGCTTCTGGAAATTTCACCCAACTATGCCCACGCAAAAGACAATCTAGTAATTGCCCACAACAATTATGGACTTGAGCTAGCCATGCGCCATCCGGAAGAAGCACTGAAACAATTTCGTGCCGCGCTCTACCTAGATCCAAGTCAGGCCGCTATTCGCAAAAATGTTTCTGCCATCATGCGCGAGAACGGCCAGGATCCAACCAGTATTGAAGACCGAATGACCATAGCGGATCAATGCTTAGCCAAGGGCGAGGCAGAAGGTGCCTTTATCGAACTATCCGAAGCCCTGAGAATAAAGAACACAGCACAGCTGCGCGAGAAGCTGCAGGTTGCTCTTGCGGCCATCAACAACACTGATAGTAAAAGAGCAAACCAGGCCCTAACTCAACGAGATCGAGATAAAGATAGAGACAGAGATAGAGATAGAGATAGAAGCGAAGTTAAATTTGACCAAAGACAAGAAGCGAAAGCCGAAACAAAACTAGAAGCGAAATTAGAGACTAAATCAGAGACTAAACCAGAGGCAAAATTAGCAGCAAAATTAACAGCAAAAGAAGAGCTGAACACTAAGGCTGTTGATTCAGATATGCCACCACCGACGATACTGGGTACAATTTCACCAGCGCTTCCGGAACAGCGCTCGACAATGACTACCATTGCTGACTTGCCCAACGCCACTCTGCGCACAAGAGAGCCCGTGGCTATGCGGCCAATACGAGACCACGAAGACAAACCTACACAAACTCTGCCACTAGAGTCACCATCCGCGACTCCCGGCTACGATGAGGCTTTCATTAAAGCCACCCTCGATAATACTCCAGAAACAGTTTTGCAAGTGGCTCGCCAACTAGCAAGCGAAAACAGAGAGTTGGACGCAGAAGCGCTACTAAACCGTCTTTGCGATATTCTTCGCAAGAGAATTCTCAAAGGCGACAGAGCCGCCGAGCAAACGCTGGAGAATACCTTAGAAACTTTGAGCGAACTGTATATCAAGTCAAACCGCTTACAAAATGCTGAGCCGACCTTGCGTGAACTGATTGCCATCAGAGAAAAGACAAAAAGTCCAGACGATCACATTCTGGGCAAAACCTTAGCGGAGTACTCCAACGTTCTCAAGTCACTTGGCCGCAATGAAGAAGCATCAAAACACGAGCAAAAAGCTAACGTCATTCTCAACCAGCTCTCTGCGCACTAAAAGCAGAAATATAATTTCTCTCTGAGGCTCCATGCTGCTCTATGGTCGCTATTCACTAGCTAGCAGTCACGAACCCTTCTATTTCTTGCCACCAGTTGATGCCGGCACCACGGCCCCTGAGCCGTCATCAGGCAAGGCTAAAAGCAATCGCATGTATAACTTAGCAGCAGCTGAACACTGGTCGTCGTTCCAAGGCAAAACGCGAAATTCTTCCATAATTGAAAGAATCTCGCTGCGACTTTTAGCCCCAGCAATTCTAGTCAGCCACTGCTGTAAATCAGCATTATCCAGATCAGCCATAATTACCAGTCTTTAGGATTTGATTACTCTGCCCATTATAAAGAAGAACTCGCGGGGCAAACCAAATTGCAGACCGCGAGTTCTATTTATCTAGCGAAATTTAAGCGATTGCCGGAGCAATGGCCAAATTATTACTCTTCCAGTTTGTTAACGCTGAATGAATCTGGATGGAATGGTGTTTGGAAACCATCCATAATGCCATTTTTCATACCGTAGTAGGTACCAGTAGCGCCACCGTATACAAGGCCAGCTGGCAATGTTACGACTGAAACTAGCAAGCAAGCAGGACCGCAATCTTTGCCTCCGATTTTGTCAGCAGCTTTTTCGGTCAAATCTTTGTAACCTTTAACTGATTGGCGAACAATCGCAATCGGTGTTCCAACTACTACGCCGGCAGCAACGCCACCAAGTCTTGTAGGAAGAAGAGCACCTTGGACAACTTTATCCATATTATCGTCAGCAGCGAAAGCTGGGGCAGCAACTGCTGCAACAGCTAGAGCAGCTATTGCCAAACTCATAACTTTCTTGATCACAACGAACCTCCTAGAAACCCTTTAAAACTAGTAACCTACTTGACGACTAAAATAATAACGCTCTACCACAAACATCTTCTGATACTAGTGGCGTCGTAAACTCGGCAAAGTTATCAGACAGTGGCGTTTTGAGCGATTTTGCCTGATGCCTGCGGGTCGCCAAGACCCCTCAGACACCTACATTTTGCCACGTTAACTAGCAAAACTCAAGAAGACTCTTTCTAGTCTATAAAGTTCCAACATTTTAGATATACGAAAAGTATCTTCCGATCCTACATCTCTGTCCTAACCTGAACAGAAGAGAAAATGAGAGACGATACTACTAGTGGTGCTTGGTTTCGATCGAAAGAGCTTGTGACAAAAAGAAGGTGACAACTTGCCACTCACTCCAAAATCGATCACGTAGCTGCGATTTGCGGGGCTTGGAAGAAAGATGCTCTGCTTCTAGTGACTTGGCCAGGTCACTCAAATAAATATCACTGGCACTAACAAAAGCAACATGACCACCGTTCTTTGGTGTGAGTAACGTAAGGTTCTCATTCTCACTGATTTCTTTTCCAGCGAAGCTAGATATAGGCACCAAAGGGTCATCAACAGCTGCAACAACCAGAGCAGGAATGTTGATTGAAGAGACAACCCTCAAGGCAGAAGCGCCAAAATAATAAGCAGCGGCATCGGCATAACCAGCATCGGGGGCGGTGAAAGCATTATCAAAACCGCGAAGCGAACTAATTGACGGCAAAATCTCAACGTCATACCGTCCCGGAAACAAGCGATTCTTCGCTCTCACCTTTTCTTTGAGACTAAGGAGAAATCCATGCTCATAGAGCCAGTTTTCGCCACGTTCAATGGTTGTAACACACTGATCAAGTTCAACGGGCGGGCAGACAGCACAGACCGCATCAATCAAATTTGATGGCTTAAGAGAAATTTTCTCAGCAGCTGCGCACGCTTTGTCAGCACTTTGGCCAGCTTGCCCAGCACCGGCAAGCCCCTGCTCACCAGCTGCTTTGAGAACAATATTGCCACCCAGAGAAAAACCACTGAGAAAAATCTTTTCAAAGCCAAATCGCTTTTTCAAATCGGCGGCAACCGCCACAATATCCTCACTCATGCCAGCGTTATAGAGACCACGAGCGAGATGAAGGGTATCTCCACAATTGCGCAAATTGATGCGACAAACGCTAAAACCAATGTTCAAAGCTTTCTCACAAACACCTTTTACATAACTTGATTCAACGGAACCTTCCAGACCATGCACGATCAAGACAAGATTTTGAGACAAGTTTTTGGTGAGAGGGGCATAATTTTTGTTCTTCTTAGCCAAGTGCTCCGGGCGGTGCAAGACCACAACCACTTGATTGCGCTCGGGCTTAAGCGGCACTGTCTGCGGGTTTCGAGAAGCGGAGGAAGATACCGATGCGGCCGGATCAACATCAATGACGAGCTTTTCGCCAGCGCAATCGGTCAAGGGAAAAGTTCGACGCATAGCCAAGGGAGCCAGTGTCATTAGGTGAGCATTCGCTAACCCAAGGGCTGGTTTGAATTTCGATAAGCGCACGTTTAGAGCATCCCCACTTACAACTGGTATAATCAGCTTATATCATTACCTTCACCCGAGCACCCCCTGCAATGTTATCCGACGGCGAACCAGCATTTTTCGCAATGTTCTTGGTATTTGCCTTGCTCATTCTTCTGGGCATAGCGCAGAACATGCCAGGCGTGGAGCTAATTCCAGCTCTGTATAACTAGAAGATAGAGGAAGCTGAGCGACTTTATGTCATTAGCCGCTATCTATGGCACCCTTGTCGGGCGATATCAGTTCCGTTCTAAGCTGTTGATTGGCAGCTCATTTTTCTGCAGTTTTATGCTTTTACTGGCTTCACTTCTTACTTTCTCAGTGACCGTAACCGCTTGCTCCCCAGAACCAGGCGACGACACACTTACGCAAAACACTCGGGTAGAACTTGTCGACTGGCACGTTTCTGGTCTATGGGTAATCAATAGCCCGGTCTGCTGGATACGAGTAGCCAACTACAACAACGTACCAATCAAAGATGTAACCATCAAATACCAGACTTTCGACTTTGACGGCAAACCGCTTGATCAAGGCACTTACACCCTCGATGGAGAAGTTGGTCCAGGCCAAGTAAAGAACTTCATCGAGCAATATGTCGGTATTGTGCAAGTGGAAAGCGACAAAATCAAAGTGGAACTGGCGACTGTTCATCCCGGCGACGGCCACTAGCTAAAGACAAAAACTTGACCGATATCGGTCAAAATTTCCGGCTCTAAAGACAAAAACTTGACCGATATCGGTCAAAATTTCCGGCTCTAAAGACAAAAACTCGACCGATATCGGTCAAAATTCTCGGCTCTAAAGACAAAAACTCGACCGATATCGGTCAAAATTCGCGGCTCTAAAGACAAAAACTCGACCGATATCGGTCAAAATTCTCGGCTCCAAAGACAAAAACTCGACCGATATCGGTCGAGTTTTGAAATCATATTTAAATCGTCCAATCAGCTCAATACTGTTGCTCTGCCTTGAATGCCGACTTCCAGACCAAGTAGGCGATCAGGCCATACACCACTAACAAGATCAAAAAGATCAAAAATGGCATCTTTTGATAGATCTTGAGGAATGGGCGCAAAACAAAATCGATAATGAAAAACCCAGCTGTCGCTTGCATTGAATTGCCCTCCCGTTGTCAACATATTATATGAACAACTGAAGGCGCAAAACCAATACATTACAGATAGATCCATTTAGATCTAACTCATATAACCCTTTGCAATTCTGATTTAGAAGATTTAGTGGCTCTTATATTTGTGGTTGCGATCCCAGCGTTTAGCCAGGCTCGGCGAAACCAGATCGGGATTCATGATCAGAACCATACCGATCAAAAGGAAAAGACTGAGACCAATCGAGAGAATAAATATCATCGGCATTGGTAGAACCTCAGCGCAAAGGCTGTCGTAGTGGGGGCGGACACAACAAGAACTAAATCAGTAACCGGGACAAGAAAGCAAAAACAGCATTACTAAAGGTTTGCTCGAGAACAAAATGATCATGCTGCAACGTCGATTAAGGCCAGGTTAAGGAAAAAGAATCCTAACGCAGGTTGGAAACAAATAATACAACGAAAGGAGGCTGTAATAGCCTCCTTTCGCAGAGATTTTTATGAGATCTTGAGGCTAGCCTTAGCGCTCTTTAATCGATTACGTCAACATTGAAAGAAATACCAATCTTAGATGTGCTGTAGAGCAACATCTACGTGCAGTACTCCAGACGATTGCTGCGAGACGACAGTGACCGTTCCTTCTTCTTCTTTAGGCGAAGTAGAAGCTGAAGACCCGCTTGAGGCAACAGCATGCTTCACTTTCACAGGAGTTTTGTGCGCCGATTTTGGCTTATCATCGGCAGCAGGCAACTGAGCAACTTTTTCAGTATGTTCGCTCTTTGCCGGTTGAGTAACTTTGGTATGACTGACTTTGACAGTCTTCTCGATCTTCTCAACTTTCTCGATTTTCTCTACTTTAGCCACTTTCTCAGGCTTAGTAGTGGCAGGTAAGAAGACAGGAGCCTCAACTCGAGGAGCGTTGTACGAAACATAGATTCGCGCTGGCACAAGGTCTTTACTACCAGTTTGAGCCGAGGCAATCATAGTCACTTCTTTTTGTGGCTTAGCAAGATAGGCCTGTGCATCCATTGGTGAGCGTGAAAGCAAAAGAGTAAGCTTTTCAAGACCAGGATTTTCGTCAAAAGTTAAGTAGCCATCCGATGGCAAAGCATAATCTTTGCCTCTATCTACTTTGTTGTTTTCAGCCGCTCTACTATCTGGGAAAAGCACACTCTGCTCGCCGCGGCTGCCGCTAGACAGCAAGATATAGGCATAACCATCAATGTTGGAGCGAACGTGAAAACGAATACTATCGTTGGTCTTGAACTGGAATTTGTTACTGACACGGGTAACGTTGTTACCTCGCTTCAGTTCAATCCAGTAGCGCAGGCCAGTGTTGAGCGACTCAGTTGGTTTTTCCAGCTGCTCAAAGAAGAGACCTTTAGCTCCGCTCTGTTCCTGGGCATACGCACCGCTCGAAAAAGCCACACCGAGTGCCACAGCCAGCGAAACTGCGCAAGATTTTCTGATTAGCTCAAGCGCTTTCATGTTCTTCTCCTCTCTCTACGAATTTACTGGGTTTCCTGATTACTCTTGCCCTACGGCAACCAATATCAAATTAGGGGGCAATTCATTCTAATTGTTCTGGACTAATTGTTCTGGACTAAAAATTCTTGTCAGATATCTAGGGCTGATTGGCCGGGGTGACGCTAGTTGGAGTGGCATTGGTCGGGGTGGCATTGGTCGGGGTGGTATTGGTCGGGGCGACATTAGTCGGAGTAATATTGCTTGGCATTTGATTATCCAGGGCTGGGTCTTTCTTATGCCTTACGTCTACCTGGGTAATGTAGACATTGCTGCCCATCAAACCACTCGAGCCAAATGTGCCATTCTTGGGCTTACTGTCGTCAAAGAAGTGCGCACCTAGCTCCTTGGAGTCGACAACAACACCGTTGCCGCTTTCGTCACAGCTCAAAAGCTGGAGCGACCGGTTTACAAACTGTTCAATGGCTTTCTCTTGAGCGGCAGCATCGCTCATTGAGAGCAAGTCGCTTTTCATACCACTAGCCACAAGCAGTATTTTTTCTGTACCGTCACTATTGTCACAACCAAAGGCTGTAACCGCCTTAGCTAGTGGAATTTTCTCTAAACCATCCCCGACAAGTATGTAACGGGTACCAGCATCAAGAACCACATCATTGGCGGCAGAAGCTGGGCTATGAAGTATAACTTTGCCCGAATTCTGTACCAAAAAAGCATACATATAGAATGACTGCTTAGCTAAGACATCGACACCAAATTTGGCACGTCCTGTAAAGACAAAGTTCTTGTCGTGCATCACCACTGGCCCGGAAGTAAATTCGGCGAGTGTAGGAGTAAACCAAGTCTGACTCTGACTGGGCAGCACCACAGGGCTGGTATCGATAATATTGGGCTTAGGAATCATTGCCAGGGCGGCCGCACCACCCCCTGCAAAAATAAGCACTAGAGAGACAGCTAGCAATACAGGATTATATGTTTTAGCGTTCGTAACCGGGCGAATAATCTGGGGTCCAGTGCGGGTTCGAGTCTTCCCTACCAGCCTGGTTTTAGCCTTGGTCTGGGCCTTGGTTTTCTTGGCAATCGGGCCCTTGTAGTCTGAATCTTGAATCAATCTTTGTCCACAACCTTTGCAGAAATTAGGCTCATCCATGGATGACCGGCCGCACTTTGGACACTGAATGCGAGCAACCTGCCGGCATCCACCGAAGCGTCCAGAAACTTCTGTTTCGTCACCAGAGCCAGAGAGAGTAAGCTTCCGGGCCAGGGTATTCTCACCATTATTCTTCAAACATTCAATCACT
>CALRJJ020000109.1:0-10557 GCA_943367505.1 Flavobacterium psychrophilum
CACACCAATTGAGTTACCATCCCAACCGGTCTGGTTGCCAGCAGCATCACGAGTTGGCTTCAGAGCCTCAAAAGCACCACGATTAGCAGCTTCCATTATGCCTGGCCCGCCACCGGTCATGACGTCATAACCTTCTTGTATAGCCTTGCCACCAATATAGCGAGCGCGTTGATAGCGAAAGTCACTTTCGGGTATTCGAGCCGAGCCGTAGACAACCAAGACCGGCTTAGGGTTTGGGCGATCATGCAGAGCTTGTAGGCCATAGGTAATGTCTTGATGACCAGATACTAGTTCTTTGCGCACTTCTAGCGACATTTTACTGCTATCGATTACTTCTCTTAAGTGCGAGGAACTGCTGTTGTACCACTGCTGTTTGTCTAAAGGGCTAAGATCTTCAGCATTAGCCGGAATGTTTTGGTCTTTTTCAAAGGCAAAGCGCTTTGGCGCTTCATGGGCCATTGTCTTATCGGCTAGCCCTTTCATATCTGCCAGTGTCCGCACTCCTCTAATGCCGCTAGTCGGTGCGAAAAATTCACGAACACTGTTGGCCGCACCGCCAGCAATACCGCCAACGGCAAAGCTGGTGATCGATTTTAGTCTATCTTCAGCTCCAGCTAGGCCACGACCAGAAAGAAGAGAATGGCCATCAACGCTGATTTCACCAGCCAGACCACCAGCCAACCCAGCGCTCACCATATCATTACGCAGGATGGCAGAGCCTGTGGATTTTAAGCCAATACTACCCATGGTGAGGGCCGAAAGGCTGAGAGCTGATACTGCTGCATTTTTCAAGCGTCCTGTATAGATGTTCTCTTTGTCATCGCTGGGAGTGAGGACCCCGCCCCATAGAGCACCTGTCGTCGCAGCTTTGCGAATTGCTGGGGCAGCCCCGCGGCCAATTCCATAATTGGCAGTTAGCTCAAGTTTGCTAGCTGCTCCAGGCCCAATTGACTTATGAAGGATGATCATTGGAATGATAGCTGCCACTGCACCTCCGGCAACTTCTCCAGCATAAGCAGCGGTGCCAATTTTGGCTGGTTTAGGAGGGGCGAAAAATTGCGCCTTTGGCATTAGGTCAGTATGAATGGTGCGATCTAGCAGCTGAGTGATGCCACTAAGTGGGGCCTGTATGACGTTATAGCGGGCCGAATCATACAAATGACTGGCAAACTCTTCGGACGCTGAAGTGCTTTTATGGTTGGTGATATCTGACTTGGTTGTCTCAGCCATTTGAGTTTCGCGTGAAATTGGCATCAAGCCTCCTCTTTGTTTGTATTTAGAAAGGCTAACTATTTTCGAAATTCGAAAACTCCGTGCAATAGAGCGTGTACCATTTTTTGTGGCCATTCCATATCCATCCAGCCGAAGGCAGTAAAACGCTCAGCTTCCAAGAGCCTCTGCGAGCGCATACTAGGCCTCGGTTCGTCTCGAAATCTGGACATGACGCCAGGGTTTTTATACGAATTTGGTGTTGTGGACTTCTTAGTTGCCCTTTTGCAAGAGCTTGAGGGTCTCGGCTATAGCTAGCATTCTCCGACGTTGATCTTTTTCTATTACTTTAGGATCATTGCCGAACACGGCCGATTGCCACTCACCCCTTCCGGCATTTTCAGACGGGTTGAAGAAGGCCCAGGTGCGAGCATAAAGAATTGCCGCTTGCCCGGTTAGGCCTTCTCGTTTTTTTGCCAGGTGCAGTCGCTCGATGAAACCCCAACCATTCAATACCGCCCCTTCCGCTTGATTGGCAAGGTCAAGCGCATTCATCCGTTCTTCAATAGATAAGTTTAGGCCGTACTTTTTAGCCAAACTAGAAATTGTTTTGTCGTGTCCTTTCAATCTGGCCAGCTGTAGCTTATCTGCTTCAGCGGCAGTCTCTACTTTATCCCTTTGATTAGAAAACAGACCTTTGTTCCAATTTCCATTCAAGTCTCGGTGTCCATTGTAGTGCTCACTGATGATCTTGCCATCGGGATGAAGATTGCCTTCTGCAGCTCCCACGCAACGAGAGACCCAAGACTTAATGCCACCAGCGAAAAACTTCGCTTGGTGTAAGAAATCTGGATTGTGCGAAGCATCAGCAGGACGTCTGACTGGCTTGGCCTCGTTCTTGGGCTCGCCTTTAGGTTGATCTTTGGGGCCGAATATTGACTGCATAAAGTCTAGTACGAAGTTGCTCTGTGGTTCTGCATTCTTCTGCTTTCTCCTGGCGTCAGCAAGCAACATTGATTGCTCTGGCACATAGGCATCGGCGGCAACACCAGCAATGGCTGAGGGCCTGCCCGCATGACTCTCTGCTGAGAAGTGTTCTGTATGTCGTTCATGATTGGCCATACTAAAAATGCTCGCCGCTCCTCACTCATTCAACATAGGCGGGAAAGAGTGACGATTCCATGGCTATAGATGATTCAGTTAGTTTCCTAGGACGTCTAGGCTGCCGGACAAGACTTGGTACATTCCAGAACCAAAGTTTAGTAGACCAGTCAGTTAGCAGAGCGAAAGAAAAAATGCTTCTTAGCTCTAAGTAATTCAATTGCATGGAAATCCCCAGAATTTAGCTAAAAGCTCTGGGGATATTTTGAAGACAAAAAGAGAGGAGGCTACCGTACCACAAGCAGCGTGGCTAGCCTCCTCGGTTATGTATACGGCTCAGCCATACAATGAGTTCAGCATCACTGTCTATGTTGCTTGCAACTAGGCAATGTGCAAGCTTTATCGCTGACACCGGGAAGGCAACTAGGCAATGTGCAAGTGCTCGCTGGCGAAGGCTCAAGGCTAGCGTCTTTCTTTGCGGCAATGATGCCAGTGACTGGAATGAGAATGGACAAAATCAGTAGCACTAAAGCGATGATATCTTCGCGTCGACGTTGCCTTGCTTCGATTTGTTTTGCTTCCGTTTCTAGTGAGGCGATACGCTCTTTGAGCGGTCCATCGATGTGATAGAAGTATTCGGTCACCTGAGCCGTTGGAGGTGCATCAAACCAGATTTGATTGCTTGTTTCGAGCTCTCCTACTCTCTCTGTTGCCAGGCTGACCCAGACAAATGATTCAGCACCTCTTTTGTCAGTTACCTTGATCTTACTGCTCTCGCTTGAGCCTGCTTTGAGCAGATCGCTGGCCCTCATACAGGCTTCAAGGAAAATCTTTCCATCATGATCTTGCTCAAGCAAGCGTGTCTTGATGCTTGTTCTTACTTTTGGCATTTCTTTAAGTAGTTATGGTGTGTGAATGTGGCACTCTGCAGCACTCTGCAGCACAATAGGTGTAGGCGTCTCTGATAGTTTTAAAAGCCGCCTGGCATTGAATGCACAGAGGAACTACTGCTGCCGAAACTGCCGAAATCGCTGTTGCTGAGCACTTTCATTTTGTCGAAAGCACCAGTGCGCTTCAACGTTTTGTCACTACCGGCAACACCGCGAACAATTGCTACGGCACATGGTGCCTCTTGAGAAACTGCCTGGCTAACGCTGCCTAGAATTAGTTTTTTAAAGCCAGTATGACCGTGCGATCCCATCACAATCAGGTCTGCATAATAGCTTTTAGCAACATCAATGATTGTTTGCTGTGGTTCACCAATAGTGATTTCGGTCAAAATATTGCCACTCTTGAAATACTTAGCCAGTTCGTTAGCACGATTATTAAGACTGGTGTGCACCTGTTCTAGATCTGTGTCGTTCTCTACTACCGCAAGGACAATTAGTTTGGTATCAGAGGCCCAATGGAAGTTAGCTAGCCAGCGCACGGCTGCTACTGAGAAAATCGAGTTATCGATCGGCAGAAGAATATTTTTGAATGCTGGTGCTTCTTGTTGAGCTAAACAGCACGGCGTCTTTGCCACAATAACTGGACACGGTGCGTTATTGAGTATGGCTTGGGAGACGCTTCCAATGAGAAGGCGCTCCAGTGAATTCTTACAGTTTGAACCAACTACAATTAAGTTTACATGAGACTGTTGCGCTAATTCCATGATGACAGCTTTAGGATCACCATGGCGTGCGAAGAATGAAATTTTGCAATGGTGTAGGAGGCCGCGCAGCTCTAAAGCGAGGCTTTCCATTTCTTCATAGTAGGCAGCTTCTTCTAATTCTAAACCCGGCGGAAAGACAGTAACCAAAATGATCTCAGTACCTTGGCGCCAATGCATTTTTACTAATGCATCTATAGTTGCCTGAGCGCTAGGTCTATTATCGATTGCTACAAGTACCTTCATATTTTGAGACGATCTCTCCAAGCAACCTAAACTCTTTTCACCCTAACGCGTAATGTGTGTCAATTCCATACCGAATCGTCTAGGTTGAAGAAAGATGACAGGAATATGAACTACTATTCAACAAATCAATTAAATCTGTTGAAACCGCTTGGGACTAACTATTCTCGTTCAAAGTGAGTTGAGCAATGGACAAACAGAAGCTCGCTGCGCCACCAATGTTCGCATTTTACGGGTGAAAGCAGCAAGCGTTATTTGCTGAGTCAAGGGATGTTGACGTTAGATAAATAGCAGTCCGGTAATCAAACCGGACAAGACCGACGCACAAAGAATGCCGAGGACTGGACAGCCTGTGATCCAGAAATTGCTCATTGAAAAATAACTGGCGAGCAATGCAAAGACGAAACCGAAGCGCACCAGCTTATTGGTGTAAGTAAGGGGAGAGAGTTTCTTGCTGTAGTGAGTCGTCAGTGTGTAAAGGAGAATTCCAAGAGCGAAAGGACCAAAGACAGATTTCAACGAGAAGCCAATCGTTGCCAGGGAGGCTGTGATGGCGAGCAGGTGCTGTGTCGACTTTTTCATTTTGTGTGACCGCGATTGAGCGGCTTGCGGGGTTGATTCTACTGACTGACCTTCTGGAGCTTGAGGCTGACAGTGCACGGCCTTGAGTTAACGCACGGCAATGTTCGGCTCAACTCCAAAGTTTGACCAGCAGTCTTTGACGAAGATTGTGTTGCATGCATCGCGGTGCACGGTCACATTTGCTGCGGGGTTAGAGCGAGCCAGACCAAGTGCTGTTTCAAGAACGCAAATGTCGGTGTTGACACCGCAGATGACAAACTGATTGTTTGAACAGCCTTGCTGCGAGCAATAGTGGCGCACCCGGCACGAACCATCGCTTTGATGCTTTTCTATCAATTTGGTGTGAGGGTAGCCTGATACAAGATCAAGCAAACGCCTGAGGGGGCGAGATAGTGGCTTCTCATCTGCGGGTGAGTAGTATGGAATCCACAGGAAAGCAACATGCGCGTTGTCGCGCTTGGCCCGTTCGATCAACTTTTCCACCGCAACGATTGTGGCTTCATCTTTCGCTGCTGCGAAGTCTGCTTGCATGTCAACGACTACAAGCGTGTAGGGTGGATTCATTGGAAAAAGAAGGGTAGAGTGCTGATTGACCTACAACTCAGAAGCTCATGCATGAGACAGGAGAGTTTCGGTAAGACTGATCCAATCACGAGAGTTTTACTAGTCATTATCAAGCCAACAGAGAGCCGATCCTAATCGCCACATCTTCTGAGGTGGTGAAGTTTCCAGTTAAGGAGGAGCGGCTTGGCTGGTTAGATAAATGCCTTGTATAAATGTGATTGAAGAGTCAACTATAGAAATAACATCTCTTTGTCTCGTGCTCAAAGCTCTCTTTCTCTTGTTTTCGTATTAGCCGCGGAGAACAGAGTGGCGCTAAGCCGACTAGGCCTCTTTTAATCAATGAAACTGCTTTGTCAGAGTGATTCGAGGAAGAGCCAGATAGCGGTCAAGTCAAGAGCCTAGTTTGAATGCACTAGAGTGATATTTGGAAAAGCGAAAGACAAACAGATTGACTCTGTATTTACTGAGGTGATAGCTTCAGGTGTTCTCACTTCAAATCTCTTTCTCCCATTTAATCAACAGCAACAAGCCACCAGCGAAAAACATTGCCTATTCACTTCCTCATCAGGCTTCTCTGCATTTTGGAGATTTCTAGTTTTGGCTGACAACAATTTTGCTATCTATCATGAAAAACCTATTGGCCATAGACATTGGCAATAGCAACACCAAGTTTGGTCATTTTGTAGAGGGTTCCCTGATAGAGCGACGCTGCTATCGCACTGCTGAAATTGAACAGCGACATGAGGAGCTAGTTTGGAATGAGACTCTTCCTATCGCCATATCATCAGTGGTGCCGGCAGCAGAAAAGACTCTCCGGTCGTTGCTGAGCAACCACGAAATGATTTCCATAGGTGCTGCAGAGCAGACTTTCCTTACAGGAATGGCCCCAACAATGGGAGCCGACCGAGTAGCTGATGCTGTGGCCGCCTGGAAAATCTACGGTAAGGGCCGCAGACCAGTGGTCGTGATTGGTTTAGGCACAGCCACAACAATGCTTGCCGTTTCGGCCACTGGTCATGTCGAGGGCGGCTTCATTGCTCCAGGCCTAGGTCAAACACTTGCCGCGCTTCATCAACAGACAGCCCTGCTGCCTCTGCTCGATATGGCTGGCCAAACCCTTGAACTAGGCTATGACACCGAAACGCACATGCGCAACGGTGTCTTTGCTGGCCATATCGGACTCGTTCGTGAATGGCAAGCATTGGCCAAAAAAGAGCTTGGCAAGAAAGCGCTAGCGGTTGCCACTGGAGGCTGGAGCGAAGCAGTTTCGGCCGCCAGCAAATCTAGTAAGAGGATATTCGACATCGTCGACCCGCACCTCACGCTCAAAGGCATTCACCTTCTGGCCGCGGCGAAAGCTTCATTAGCCAAGGTTGTCTAGCTGATTAGCGGAAAAAGTTCGCCTAAATTTTCCCTTTCGTCCGGCTAATGCCGGTTACTACCTTGTCTCTAACTATGTGCAGATTTCTTGAACATGAGTCCACTAACCTATCTGCCGGGGCTCGCCCTTCCGCGAGTGCTCCATTTATTGGTTTGTTGCTATACAAGGGCGTGACTCTGGAGGAAATCAGAGCCTGCTTTGGTGCTTTGAAGTCCAAGGGCATGCCGCAATCTGGCTCTTCGATTGAAGTCAGATGTTTCAACCGATCTGGTGTGGCCGTCGACCATAGCGAGTTCAAGCGCTTGCTGAGCGGTTTCGATACGATTTGGTTCTTATCTGAAGGCAGCAAACCTTATAGATGGGTCCAGATTTAATCGATTTTTGCAGGTTCGCTTCTGCATTGATTTCTCGACACTGGGACGAGGTCCCAATTTTCTTTTCACACTGCATTAGTCACCGCGTGGCAATGCGTTCCACAATCTTTGGAGAATAATATGAACAATCAAACTACTCTGGCGCTGCCAGAGATGGTCGCTGGCGTCGAGTCGATGCTGGTCGATCCCGAGCTGCTGAAGCTCTATGACGATGGCGATAAGCTGTCGCGTTCGCAGACCAAGCACGACGTTGGTCACGCTTTTGCTGTGCTGGAAATGGCACGACTTCTGACTGACAAATTGCACGAGCGTTTTCCTGACTTGCTGAGCGAGGAAGCTCGCCTGGTGGTCATTCCTGCTGGTGCCTTTTTGCACGATATCGGTCGCGCTATCAGCGTTGACGATCATGCCGAGGCCGGCAGGAAAGTTGCACTCGATTACATGCGCAAGAAGGGCTTCCCGTTGGAGGTGGCTGGCAAAGTTGCTGCAGTAGTGGCAAAGCACCGTTCGGTTCAGTTCCTGACCATCTCAATTGAGAACTTGAAGAAGTTTCCCGAGTTGGCCATTGTCGTCATCGCTGACAAGTGCGTTGGCGATGAAGACCGAGTGCGGCCGTTACGGGCCTTTGCCCTGCGTGCCTTGCGCCTGGTTGGTCTGGCCAGGATCAACCTCTTCAATATCTCGGAACACGATAGGGTGAACTTTGCCATCAAGAAGGCCGAGTTGTTGGTTGACTTTGGCGATTCATCCGGGGATGAGATCGCTGGAGCGATCGTGCTCAAGCTGAGCTTCGACGATAAGGTGGTTCCCGCTGCCGAACTGTTGTCGCTCTACAGCAAGCGCTTTCAGTCTTGTGGTCGCGCCGCCAAGAGTCTCGGTTTTCTCTTTCGCATTGAGGTCAACTCGGTGCGCTTCAGGTTCGATGACCAGAGCAATAAGTGGTGCCCGATGGAAAGCTTCAGCGTGCAACTCGCTTGATGGTTCTTTCTTTGGATGCCTTTCTTGCAGTGATGCTTGGGGCATAGGCGCTGACACTGGTTGGATGAAATTGTCCAACCCTGCTAATGAGCCTGAATTGCGAGAAGTTCAGTTCAGGCCTGTCGGTTTGATAAAGCAGTTGAAAGGCACAGAGTGCTTTTTGACTGCTTTGTTTACTTTGAAAAATTTGTTTTCTTTGTTTCTTTCACTTGGTCAATAAAATTTTTTTCGGGAAAATTAGTAGACCGGTCTACTAAAAGCGAAGAAAAGAAAAACAAATGGAGTGAGAACATAAGGAAAAGCAGAAGAAGTGAGCTAGGTTGGTCAGCTCACTTCTTCTCTCGAGAACTCTGATGCTTTGCAGTAGCTATTTGTTTTGGTTGAAGCCTAACTTGCCACTAGCTCAATTAGCCGCGCCAGGCACATGGACATAAACCAACAACTCACCAGAATGCAGAGTGAAGCTGATTCGGTAACCCATGTCAGTTAGGTTAAAGAGCAGTAATAGCTGCCATTTTTGAAGGAATCCTTTGCTAATTAAGCCGATGTCATTCGACTTTACATCGAACGAATCTGGACTAAACAAATATGTCCAAAAAGACTTTCGTTTTGATTTGTAGAGCTCCGGTTTTGAAATCCGAATGACTCGTTCACGGGCTGCTATTGCTGATTTAGGTACGGGAAGCAACTGGGCACAGCCTCCATTGTAGTAGACATTCTTGGGACCATAGTGACTGCTACTTTGGTGGATAAGCAGATGACTGTTTTCGCCCGCTAGGTGGCATTTCTTTAGCTGCTCGATAATTTTTGTTGTTTCCTCAGCAGCTTTCATAATGTTCCTGATCTGCTGGGAAGCAATAAATGAAGCAGCATCAAGATTGTCACCATTTCCGAGAATGGATCTGACAGCAGTTTGTACATGCTGATTGAGGTTGAGTCCGGCGGCAGCCTGGGCTGCTCTCAGAATCAGTTGTGCCCTTCTCTCTGCGTAGGCAGGAGTGGCGATGAGCTCAGGGGCATTAATCGCCCGAAAGGCTTCAGCTAGATATTTTTCAGCCTCTTCTTTGCTGAAGCTGGCATCGCTTTTTGCCAGAGAAGTTATTGTCGTGCTGTTTCCGGATGCTAGGGCTGCGGCCTGCTTGCTCATCCTTTGGGCGTTGAACTGTAGCTCCGCCTGTAGCAGCCAACCTTCGGCTTCTGCAAATGCAAGAGCGGCTGGTTCTGTAGTAGCTAATGATGGTTTCATTGTCTTTAGATGTAAAACGTTGGAACGTGCCTCTGATAGTCATCTAAGGGTTGTGTGTTCGGAGGCACTTCGTGTTCTCAACCCTTCGAGTCTCTGGAGACGATGACAATGTTCTTGTCGACGGTGTCGCGATCTGGTGGCAATGGGAAAAGTCGCACAGTGCCGCACATGGCGTGGGTTTAGGTAATAATTGGAAGGTCGAGTTCGAGAGCGGCGCCGGCGGGGAGCTAAGTGATGCGGGTAAGTGAAGTAAGTTGACAGTGAGGCTTGCGGCTGGCAAACACATGGAGAGAAGCCGCGCTCGCCGCAGTTGCTCAGCCCAGAAAAGTCCAGTAGGGCAATGGCTGAAGAGGCGCGCTTAGCCGACCGCTGCCATGAGATTTTCGTTGAACTCGCTGGCTTAACAAACTCAAGGCAAGAGCGAGTCCCCCCGTGACAAAGAGCAGGGTGGTCAGAAGAATCGCCAAGAGCATTGACACTTCAAGTGTGTTCATGGGAAGTACCAGGTTGTGATGGAATTGTCGAATTTACTTGTGCGCTTACAGGGTCGCACTAAGTCAACCGATGCAAATTAGCGCTACTCCGCCGATGAATGCAGGAATGGCCGCAAGCCTTCCGACGTAAATCTTGGAACCAAGCCAGCCACCGAACAATGCCTTGTAGACAGGCTTGAGCTGCCAGAGATAGAACGAGGCGCAGAGAAGTGAGATGCCGAGGAGTTTGAGCATAATGGTTGTTCCTGTTTAGGGTTTGTTGAAGAAAACGAGCAGGGAGGGGCACCGCCAGCGGTGTTCTTCCCCGCCCGGGGACGACTAAATGTCAGCCGGCATTACGCGAGGCAAGCTGTGCCCAAAGCTGCGCAGAAGCGCTTAGTCGTTCTCTTCGTCATTGTCCTCCTTCTGCGCAGGGCTGTGCTTGTCCACAAGAACGCGAGCTTCCGACACCAGCCCCAGGGCCGATGCGATCTGAAGCCGCAGAGCCGTGTGTTGCTCGGAGCCTGCGCTTTCAAGAAGCTCGCTAAGGCTTTCTGCCTGCGCCGCCGCAAGCTCGAGTTTAGCGTTCACCTGCTCAGCGATTTCAGGGGGGAGCTCAATAGCGCGCATTCTGACCTTCTTTATCGATGCCTCCAGAATTTTGAGGTCGTCCAAGACCGTGCCTCTTGCCTGTCGAATCGCAGAAGCGATCATCCAGACGGTATAGACGAGCACGGACAGTGGGATTAGCAGCT
>CALRJJ020000110.1:0-10538 GCA_943367505.1 Flavobacterium psychrophilum
ACTGACCCTGGAACCAGCTACTTTGCCGGCTTCTTGATGCCAATCTAAGGTATTAGAAATAATATTGAGCTCGCCATCAACGAACCACTTGGTCCACTCAAAGCCCTTAGAGCTGTCCATCAACTGGCTGTATGGCTTATTCCACTGAAAACCCATGTACTCAAGAGCAGCCTGCCAGAACCACTCGGTGTCTTCATTAGACTTGGCAATGAGGGTCTGCCAATCGGCAATATTGTGCTTTTTCATAAAGTCGACTACTCGACTTTCAAGATAGGCGCCGCTAGGTTGCCAAATAACTTCTGAACCAGTGCCAGTAGAAACGGTTTTGGTGCTCATAATTGGGTATGCGCTCGCAGTGGTGACGGCTCATTCTAGCGCTGGAAGGCACTTTACAAGGCCAAACCAAGCTAAAAAAACTACTTAAAAAATGTAGAGCATTACTTAGCCGAGAAAATTCCCGGAATTGCACCGACAAGGGCTTCTACAGCAAGAAGAACGCAACCTAAAAGATTGGCAGTCAGCGCGCAAGCCCAGACCAGCTTGGGGTCTTTGCTCTCAAGCAGCATCAAGACCGTGCCCTCGACCATGAACGAATAGGTGCCGAACAAAGTCAAACCCCAGGGCATGGAGCCGGTGATGTATGGCCCGAGACCTAAGACCAGGCCAAGGAAGGAAGCAAAGTTCATCATCAAAGAATCAAAGAGCGAACGCGGAAGAGATGCCCATTTCATGCGCCAGAGCACAATTCCTTCGACAATCACAATGGGCACAAATTGAAAGATATAAAAGCCAAGCATGGCTCTATTGTATTCGATGTACCAGCCTTATGGCTGGACACGGGGCAAAGTAGGCGAAACCCACTCCTTTACACCGAGGGGGTTGGGAACGAGTCTCTCATCGCCCAAGACTTTCGGGACTTTGGAAAAAAACATCCCAACAATATCCCAACTTTTCCCCTGCAAAAAAAAGTTGGGCATGATAAGAAAACGTTAGTACTGCTCTTTGGAGCGGTCGAGCGTTTAATTAGTGAACGAAGAAAGGCCTGCATTTAGTGCGGGCCTTTTGTTTTCTTGGATTGTGGATGAAGCACTATATTTAGTGTCATATTTCCTACAGCACCAATTACGATGCTGGATTTCCGATGACGGGTAGACGAAAGTCAAGGTGAAATGCTGACCATCTTTCAGAGTTAGCAGGAACTTTCTAATAATCGCCTCTGTCGTCTAAAGTCTAGGAACGATAGCTGTAACGCCGTGCAAGATTAGCACTGACATCAAGAGTCTTAACTTCAAAGTAGGTGATGTCGTGGCCAGTGAGAAACCAACTAATCCGTTCTCACGAAAGGCGCCGCCATCCGGAATAAGACGATGGTTTCCGGGTTTGACAATGGTGCAAACCTATGAACGCCCCTGGTTAGCCAAAGACATCATGGCGGGAATAGTGTTGACTGCCATTCTGGTTCCTGCTGGGATGGGGTACGCTCAAGCATCGGGGTTGCCTGCCGTTTGTGGCATCTACGCAACTATCGTCCCCCTTCTCGCGTACTCAATTTTCGGACAGAGTCGAATTTTGGTTTTGGGACCAGACTCAGCGTTATCGGCCATCATCGCGGCAACGATATTGCCTTTAGCTGGACAAAACGGTGAGCATGCAGTGGCTCTGGCTGGCGTACTTGCCATACTGTCCGGCGTCTTGTGCATTCTTGCTGGACTGATCAAATTCGGCTTCGTGACCGACCTCCTTTCCAAACCCATTCGCTACGGCTATTTGAATGGAATCGCCCTTACCCTTGTAGTCGGCCAACTGCCGACCATTCTCGGTTTCTCCGTAAATGGTTCCGGCTTGATTGCCAAAACAACAAGCCTCGTAAAAGGAATCTTCAATCAACAGATCAACTGGACAGCGTTTGCTATTGGATCGGCGTGCCTAATACTGATCTTGGTATGCAAGAGGTATGCGCCGAAGATTCCTGGGGTGCTGTTGGCAGTGATAGGTGCAACACTAGCCGTCGCGATGCTGGATCTTTCGGCAAAGTACGGAGTTACCGTAGTAGGGGCGCTTCCCCCCGGCCTTCCGTCTTTCCATCTGCCAATGGTTTCTCTCAGGGAAATGAATGACTTGTTCGCTGGTGCGGTAGCCATTGCTCTTGTCTCCTTCGCCGACATGAGTGTGGTCTCTCGCGCCTTTGCAGCGCGGGGCGGCTATGGTGTTGATGACAATCAAGAACTGATCGCTCTTGGTGCAGCCAATTTGGCTGCAGGTTTTTTTGGTGGCTTCTCAGTTAGCGCCAGCGCTTCTAGGACCCCCGTGGCAGAAGCGGCGGGGGGAAAAACACAAGTAACATGTCTAGTCGGCGCTCTCGGACTGCTCTTGTTGCTCACCATTGCGCCAACACTCTTGCACAATCTGCCCAACGCTGCTCTTGGAGCGATTGTTATTGCTGCCTGCCTTTCACTTGTAGAGATTAAGGCTGTGTGGCGTCTGTACAAGTTGCGAGCGACCGAGTTCTGGTTCTCGATAATCTCCTTTCTTGGAGTGGCGCTAATTGGTGTGATCCAAGGGATCTTCGTCGCAGTTGGGCTTGCGTTGCTTGCCTTCATTTGGCGGGCCTGGCGTCCTTATGATGCTGTACTTGGGCGTGTTGACGGCTTGAAAGGCTATCACGACATCACTCGCCATCCAGATGCCAAGCGCATACCTGGTCTTGTTTTGTTCCGCTGGGACGCGCCGCTGTTTTTTGCCAACGCCAGGATCTTTCATCAGCATGTTTTGAAATCAATAGCTGACGCTCCAATTCCCGTCAAATGGATAGTAGTGGCCGCCGAGCCTGTCACTGACATCGACATCACCGCCGCCGACACACTGGCGGAGCTGAACTCCGAGCTGGACAAAGCTGGCATAGAATTGCGCTTTGCCGAGATGAAAGGACCTGTTAAAGATCAGATCAAGAAGTACGGTCTGTTCGCACAATTCGATATCGAGCATTTCTATCCCACAATCGGCCAAGCCGTCGATGGATATCTGGAGGCAACTAATGTTGAATGGCATGATTGGGATGAAGGACAAAAACCTAGCAGCCAATAAGAGTTCTCTGGTCGCTAAAGCAATCTTTCTCACTCATCGATAACATTCCTAAGCACCAACTTCAACGCGCGTTCCTTTGCTGCATTCTCGAAGGTGTCGTACGCTTTAAGGATCTCCGATAACTCAAATCGGTGGCTTACGAGCTTCTTTGCGTCGAGGCGTCCTGACTGAATCATTCTGAGCAGCATCGGCGTTGTGGCCGTATCAACAAGCCGGGTGGTCAACGTTATATTGCTCGACCAAAGCCTTTCGATGTGAAACTCTACCGGCTTGCCGTGAACACCTACATTGGCGATCCGTCCGCCAGGAGCGAGGATCGACTGGCAGATATCGAAGGTAGTGGGGATACCTACTGCCTCAATGGCAACATCCACACCAGCTTCATTAGTCAGCGCCATAATCTTCTCGACTGCTTTTCCGTCTGCACTGTTCACAAGTTTTGTCGCGCCAAGTGAGCTGGCGACCTCTAACCGGTTGTCGTCAAGATCGATCATCAATATCTCAACAGGCGAGTAGAGTTGAGCTGTGAGCAGAGCGGCGAGACCAACAGGACCGGCACCGACTATCGCCACAATGTCCCCTGGGCTTACTTGCCCATTAAGAACTCCGCACTCAAAGCCAGTTGGGAGAATATCGCTGAGCATTGTCGCGGTCTCGTCATCGATTTCCGGCGGGAGCGCGTGCAGGCTGGTATCAGCGTACGGGATTCTGACGTATTCGGCCTGAGTGCCGTCAATTTGATTGCCTAGGATCCAGCCACCGGTCCTGCAGTGAGAATACATGGCTTTCCTGCAGAAGCTGCATCGTCCACATGATGTGATACACGAGATGAGAACTCTGTCTCCTTTGCGGAAGTCGCGGACACTCGTTCCCGTCTCCTCAATTATTCCGACTCCCTCATGACCAAGGATTCGCCCCGTGGACACGGTCGGTAAATCGCCCTTAAGAATATGGAGGTCAGTACCGCATATGGTGGTCATGGTGATGCGGACTATGGCATCCGTTGACTCAACAATCGCTGGCTTGGGCCGGTCCTCCCAGACCCTTTGAGCCGGCCCCTTGTATACAAGAGCCTTCATACTGTTCTTGTTGCTTTCAGCGTTTGTTGGTCTACTTTTGGAAATCTCCGAGTTTTTTGCACGGGAATCGATGCCGACTGATTTACTCATTTTTTGTACTCACTCTTTTGCATTGATTGTTTTGCTACGTCATCCACGAAGGTACTAGGCCGTGTTCGACGCGACCAATAGCAGTAAGTTCCCTACTACGCAATCTTAAGCACCTGCATCCACCATCGGAAAGGAAGAGCACTTTACCGTCGACCATTTGAACAATATTAGAGCGATTCTGAGCGAGGGCTGGCCGTTCAATTCCATATACTTGCCAGAGTGAAAAACAGCCATTTAGTTTCTGGAGGATGCGTGAATTGGTTTTCCTTTGTTGCTTCAAGCGAACCATTTTTTTCTACGATTCTTATAAAGCAAGCAGGGTAGAATTCTACCCTGCTCCCTATTTTGGGAATAGCGCAATGCCACGATGGCATCTCGTGCGCCTCAAAAGGAGAACCACATGACTGAAGATGCAGGCCAAGAGGAAACTCTCGCGCAGCGACTGAGGAAAAGGATTGCCCAAGACAGACAAGAAGAAAAGGCTATTAATCAGGCTATTAATGAGCCTCTTGCCGCGCCAATCTCGCCTAGCGATCAAGAACTAATAGATAGGCTTAGCGAACGAGTAGCTGGCCTCGCGCACAATATGGTAGAGCGCCTGGGCGGTAACATTGACGGGCTCAGGCAGCTGGTATCAAATCTGCAAGAGAGCGGACTGCAACAAAATCGGCCGCAGATAATTATCGCGCTTTTACAAACCGGTTTAGCTCCTCGTTCCTGGAGACAAAACCCTGAAGCTCACGCTGTTCAGTCTTACTTAAATAACCTCATAGAGCAGTTGGCTGAAAAATACGGCGAAACTGCATTAAAACAGCATCTCGTAGAGGAATTCTCAAGTTACGCTGACAGGTATGAGAACAGCAAAAACGGTCAGCCAAATAATTCCACACTGACCTATTCCAACAAGAAGCTTGCACTTGCCTTCAAGAGAGCAATGATCATTGTCGATCAAGACGGAATGACGGAAGAGAGAAAAGCTGAACTCTTAAAAAGTTTCGAAGAACAAATAGTCGAGAAACCAGAAGAGAATTAAACCTGAACTGGCTCAGGCACCTGAGAATCTCGTACAGCTTTTGATTGTCTCTGGCGATACTCTTGCACCATACCAAGAAAATACTGATGCACTCTAAGATCGTTAGTTATCTCAGGATGGAAAGCAGTAACCAATAAAGTGTCTTGCCGCGCCATGACGATACCTTCGTCTATAGCAGACAATACCTGCACCTTCGGCCCACACTCAACAATCACTGGGGCGCGAATGAATACAGCCGGGAAGGCTTCAGCGCCTAGAGCATCAATCTTCAAGTCAGACTCAAAGCTGCGACGCTGAGGGCCAAAGGCATTACGCTTGACCTTAATATCCATCACAGCCAGACGGCCTTGGCTAGAGCCTTCAATTTCTTTGGCAAGAAAAATTGAGCCCATACAAGTGCCATAAACTGGCATCGCCTTTACTGGTGTAGAGAAAGCTGATGAGGCTCCTACCTTTTCGCTTGGGGCAATTTTTGCCTTAATAGCAGAAAAGATAGGAGCAGAACCTTCATCAGTCAACTTGGCTACAGCGGTGGATTCTCCACCAGGAATAATCAGACCATCTATGTGATCAAGTTCTTCAGCATAACGCACGGCCTTAGCACTGACACCGCACTGCTCAAGCATTTTAATATGCTCAGCAAAATCGCCCTGCAGGGCCAGTACACCGATAACAATATTCGTAGAATCTTGATTCATAGGGTCCTCTTAATTCGCTTCTGCAGTTCTACCAGCCGCGGCTAGCTAGATTTTCGGATGGTGCTAGATCGCGGCAGTTGCGGCCAACCATTGCTTCACCCAAATTGCGGCTGACTTTGGCCAGTACTTCAGGATCTTTATAGAAGGTTGTAGCTTTAACAATCGCCTGAGCACGCTGCATCGGATTACCTGATTTGAAAATACCGGAGCCAACGAAGACACCATCAACGCCAAGTTGCATCATCAAAGCAGCATCAGCAGGAGTAGCAATACCACCAGCAGCGAAGTTGACCACGGGCAATTTGCCTTCAGCAGCAACTTTAACTACCAGGTCATAAGGTGCGCCAATGTTTTTGGCATAGCTCATCAATTCTTCTTTTGGCATGCCATGCAGTCTTCTGATTTCACCCAAAATTGTGCGAGCATGGCGCACAGCTTCAACCACATCACCAGTACCAGCTTCGCCCTTGGTGCGCATCATGGCTGCACCTTCGCCAATGCGGCGGAGAGCTTCACCGAGATTCTTGGCGCCGCAAACAAAAGGAATAGTGAACTGGCTCTTGTCGATATGAAACTCTTCATCAGCGGGAGTAAGCACTTCGCTTTCATCAACGCAGTCAACACCAAGCGACTCAAGAATTTGGGCTTCGACAAAATGACCAATACGAGCCTTGGCCATAACAGGAATGGAAACCGACTCAAGAATTTGAATGATCAACTCAGGATCACTCATGCGAGCAACGCCACCATCAGCACGAATATCAGCCGGTACTCTCTCTAATGCCATAACAGCAACAGCACCAGCTTCTTCTGCGATCTTAGCTTGTTCAGCATTAACCACATCCATGATCACGCCACCTTTGAGCATCTGCGCTAAGGCTTCTTTTACTAGTTTGGTGCCGGTTCTAGGCTTAATTACTGTAGACATATTTCTCCTAATCCTATTTTTTAGTGACGGTCAAATCAGTACATGTTCATTGCGTCTTTGCCTATGCGAATTGGCAAGACGATCTTTAGCTAAGTGAGCGAGATATTTGGTCAAGGCTTGAGCAAGGCGTTTGATGCCCTCAGCAATTTGAGGCTCGGCATTTTGAATAAAACAAAGCCTGAGGTAATTTAGTGAACTAGATTCTGACTCTAAGAAACAGAGATCACCGGGTGAGAAAACTACTTTTTCAGCCACTGCAAATTCGAGTAGATCACGATTAGAAGTGCCTTTTGGCAATGTCAACCAGATAAACAAACCACCGGTCGGTACAGTCCAACTAACCTCAGGGAAGGCTTTAAATTCTTTGGTGAGAGCGGTCAAAATGGCGTCGCGACGCTGGCCATAAGTGCGATTCACTCTATTTAAGTGTTCCTGGTATAGGCCTTTTTGCAGAAACTCAGTGAGAATAACTTGCACCATAGAATTAGTAGCAAGGTCACTAGTTCTCTTGGCAAAACTTAGGCGATCAATTACTTCCTGCGGCCCCACCAGCCAACCTAAGCGAATTCCCGGACAGAGGGCTTTAGAAAATGTGCCTTGGTAAATGACAATATTTTCGCCACCAGCAACTTCGGCAGCCAGAGTGCGCAGAGATGGTAAAGGCTCACCGCTGTATACAAGATCACCTGAGAAATCGTCTTCTAGGATGGGGGTTTGATACTTACGAGCTAAGGCTAAAAGCCCTCGACGTCGAGCCAGGGACATGGTTATGCCAGTTGGATTTTGGCTATTAGGCATAACGTAAATGAACTTGGGTTGATACCTAATCAGGTGCGCTTCAACAGCAGCTAAATTAATGCCTTCGTCATCTAAGGCGCAACCAACAAGCTGCGCTTGTCTCGCTTTGAAATTTGAAATGGCCCAAAAATAGGTTGGCTCTTCTACTAATACGTGATCGCCTGGGTTAATAAGAAGATTGGCAACCAGGTCAATGCCTTGCTGAGAGCCGCTCAATATCAGTAGTTCTTGATCGCGTACAGCAATACCCCGCAAAGCCAGATGGGCCGTCACTGCTTGACGCAAATCTGGTTCACCAGCAAAGGGGCTGTAGTCAAACATAGCGGCACCGCGGCCGCCACCAAGTAGATCTAAAACAATCTTTTGAAAATCATCACTAGGGTAAGAATCTTGCGAAGGAATACCACCAGCAAAAGAAATATAGTCATCACCTGAAGCTAGCTGGGGCAACTTATTAATAGAAGAACTCAAGCCCTCAGCATAACGGGAGAAGCGATTGGGCCAATTGAGTTCTCCACCAGGCCAAGAAGAATTATTAGAAGGCGCACTATTAGAAGAAGCTGCACTGACAGCGCTGACAAAAGTGCCACGACCAACCTGGGAGGCAATCAAGCCCAGCTGGGCAAGCTCCAAGTAGGCACGGGCAACGGTTGAGCGATCGACTTTTAGGAAAGCAGCCAATTCACGATTGGTTGGCAAGCGATCGCCGACTTTCATGCGACCATCTTCTATGGCAGTTTTTAAAATCTCCACAATACGAGCATAGACATACATAGAACCGGAGGCGTTTGCAGCCCCTTGCTCAAGCAGTTCGTTGAAGACTTCCCGCCAAATCATTTATATATGCCCGCTAGATTCGCAGTAAAGACCCAGCCATTACAGCCAAAGCATACACGCCAAACCCAGCCAATGCCTGAAAAATACCAGCCAATTTACAAAAAGTACTTTAAAAGACCTTTAAATGGCACTCTGATCGGCCGAATCGGCCAGCTCTGGCGCATCCGCAGCAGCGGCAACAACTTCAGCCTTCTGCTCTTTCTTTTGTTGCAATACAGCATCGATTGAGACACCGGAGAAAGCCGCCAAGAAAGAGAGGCCAAGATTGCCAGCAAACATTAGAGACATAGCCACAGGCAAGTAGCCGGCAAATGTAGAGACTGCTGTAGCCAGCATACAAAGCCAGACGGGTAAATGTGCCCAGGCCAGGGAACGCGGCAATACTCGCGTGCGGCTGAGGCAATAACAAATACCCAGACCGGCTGTTCCATATAAAAAAGAAGAGACCATAAATGTCTCAGTGATCGATTGGTTGATCAAAGTCCAACCAATTTGCACCAATTCGTTGCCGGTGTACGTGCAGATGGCATTGCCTTGCAAGGCAATATCGCTAAAGAGCACCATCATCCGACTGACCGCCGCTAAGTCTTGGGAGCAAGCCAATACTGCTAGACATACAGCCACGCCAATAATAAAACGGAACTTCTCTTCGAGAACCTCACGCATGGCGAGAATGAAGACCAGACTAGAAACGCTCGAAAGAATTGCCGACAAGCAACAAAAGCGCCATAGCACTAGATGGCGCGGAACAAACTCCATCAAGCGGGCGGGAGTAAAGTCGGAGAAATTGCCCTCGCGAAAAGCATAGACACAAATTAGAGTGGCCACAGTGTGAGCTATGGTGGCAAACAAACAGGTGATTTGCACAAAGCGGTGGCGCCGCATCGGTGAAGGAGCAGAAACAAGAGCCGTAGTATCTGGAATAAACTCGGCCATGCCAACACTAAGTTACAGCAGCGAGTTTAGGTGAAATTACAGTGACTCCAGACATGTAAGGCTGCAAAACAGTAGGTACTTTAACCGAACCATCAGGCTGTTGATAGTTTTCTAGAATGGCTGCCATAGCGCGTCCTATTGCCAACCCTGAACCATTGATTGTATGCAAGAAGCGTGCTTTGCCACCATCTTTGGGCTTATAGCGCAGATTGGCGCGACGAGCCTGGAAATCTCCAAAGACTGAGCAGGAGCTTATTTCGCGATACTTGTCTTGGGCAGGGAACCACACTTCAAGGTCATAGCACTTAGAAGCACAGAAGCCCATATCTCCACTACAAAGCAAGACTCGGCGGTAGGGTAATTCTAGTGCCTCTAAAATCAGCTCAGCATCACGAGTGAGCTTTTCATGCTCTTGTGCGCTAGTTTCAGGAGTACAGAATTTGACCAATTCGACTTTATTAAATTGATGCTGGCGAATGTAGCCGCGAGTATCCTTACCAGCGCTACCAGCCTCACGTCTGAAATTGGGTGTATAGGCGCAGTGATAAATAGGCAGAGCCTCTTCATCGATTACTTCTTCTCTGTATAAATTGGTAATTGGCACTTCAGCAGTGGGCACCAAATAGAGTTCGTCATCAGCACATTTGTAGAAGTCATTCTCAAATTTCGGCAATTGCCCGGTGCCAACTAAGCAATCGCGATTGACTAAAATAGGGGGGAAGACTTCGCCATAGCCTCTAGCAGAATGGCTGTCGAGCATGAAGTTCATCAAAGCGCGCTCAAGCTTGGCGCCCCAATTCATCAAAACAGTAAAGCGTGATTCGGCAATCTTTACGCCACGCTCAAAATCGAAAACACCAAGTTCAGCGCCTAATTCATAGTGATGCTTGGGATTTTTGATACTAGGAATGGTGCCCCAGGTACTTTCAATTTTATTATCGTGTTCGTCTTTGCCGTCAGGCACTTCGCTAGCAGGCAGATTAGGAATAGAGAGCGAAAGGATGTGTCGCTGGGCCTCGAATTCGCGTTTCTCTTCCTCGACTTCACCCTGCCGT
>CALRJJ020000111.1:0-10520 GCA_943367505.1 Flavobacterium psychrophilum
GGTTTTCTGACGCTCACGACAGAGAACATTTTCCTCGCGATCGGTATCAGCCATGCGCCGAGCGTCATTGAGATTAAAGCCGCCTTGATGGCTCTGAGCACGCATCTGGGCCAAACGCTGCTTGTTGCGGTCGATATCAATAAAATTGGGCAGAATCAAACCACCCTTTGCTCTCGATACTGTTGAACTCAAACTTTTGACTAGAAGCAGCACATTAGAAATCAATTTTCATACCCGCCAGTTGAAACTCATGCCCATCTCGTTGCCAAGAGATTAGTTCAGTGCCTCGTCGATCTCAATGGGGTAATTCCCCCAAATAAGCGCCACTTCATTAATTTATCAATTTGGATATTAAATGTCTATCTAATCGCAATAGCTTCGATATGGCTAAACGAAGCCGCTACGTTTTTGGCTTTCTTTCGGGCTAACCCGAATATTGCCGACACCCAAGCTAATCATTTGATTGGTTACCAGGTCAAAGAAGCGTTCCCGCTCTGGCCCCTTAATCACGGCCAAATGGTGGGCTTCGGCCAAAGCAACAGGATAGCCCTGACCCTTCTCAACCTGAGTGCGAACGGCCTGCATAGCAAAGCTAAACAGCTCTTTGTCAGCAAAAACCCAATGGGGCATCTCAATCCGTGCAACCTCACTGGCACCGCGCCAATAAACAAAGCAGCTGCGATCGGTCTGAGGCATCAGTTTGACCACAGTGGCACCGCTGACAAATACAGCCGATCGCTGATTAACTGGCAGCAAGCGCTCAAATAAGCTACGGTCTCCGAGAGGCCAAACCTTCGAGCAAGGAAAATCTTCTTCATTGAGGTTGGCACAAAGGTCACGGCAGTGGCTGACCTCATAGGGGCAAATCGAAACCCGCAAGCAGTTGACTAAATCAGCACTGCGACTATGACTGAGGTAACCGATAATAGGCACCTTAGCCAGCCGCAACCGTGCCATCGATTCTTCTAAGCGGGCAAAGTAGCTCTCCTGATAGGTGCTACTCATTTTCTCTACCGACCAGGGAATCAGCGAACCATCGTACATGGCCAGGGCACGACCATGGCTAGCTGCCTGACAGGCCGTTTCAGTCAACAATTCCAATTCAAAGAGGCCACGCTCAAGGGCGACATAGAGTTCATCAATATGCACGCGGCGCCGGTCTACCAGCGGATAGAGGTCATCGGGTCTGGCATGCAAACGAGGTTCGCTATACAAAAGCGGTGGCACCGGCAAACCGTATGAAATGCGCGCCACGCCGACATTAAGCAAATAGCAATTGTGCACCTCATGATGAGAGGGCATTATCTGTGAGCCATCCACGGCTACTACTGTCCAGGGTTGACGGGCCGTATCAAGGGCAGAGATCAGCTCTCTTCGGCCGACAGGCTCAAGGGGTGTAGCCGTTGGCCAGAACACCCAGGGGGCATTGTCTGCTAGTTTTTGTTCGAACCTGACACTGTTACTTTCCGCCCCGGAAAAAGCTGCCAGTGCACTGGCCATAACCCGCTCGTAATCTTGTTTCTCCACAACAGCATCAGCACCAATTTGTGATACCAGTTGAGAGAGCTTCATAAAGTCGAGCATGTGAAAAAATCCAGCTATAAGAGATGAGATAGAAAGGAGATGACTATTCGTAGCGCTATACTTTACTAGACAACAGACAAGACTAGAAATTTCCAGCGGAAAGCTAATTAACAGTGAATCAGAAAAACAACCGCAAAGCCAAAGACCCCAGCGAGGCTGCTAAAGAACTGCCTTCGACACTCTCTGGTCGTATTGCCGAACTGCGCGAGCGCAAGAATCTGACCATTAGAGACCTGGCACAAGATTCACGTTTTACCAAAGAACGTATCGAAGACATAGAATCTGGCTTAGAAACCTGGCTTTCGTCTACCGATAGACAACTTTTAGCCCGAGCCCTAGCGGTTGACCCTTATATCATTCAAGAAGTTGAGACCAGGCCACGTTTAGAAGAAAGTGATGATCCAGTAGCCTATGCGGCCATGTTGGCCGACCTGAGCGACTCTATTCTCAAAGGTGTCAAAGAGCAAGAATGCCCCCAATGCGGCAATACTTTGCGTTGCCGCGTACAGGAAGGTTTAGACATTGACGAGCAGCCTATCTATTTAGCCAAGGCCTTCTGCCAGAAATGCCCTTTTATTCTCAAGTAAGTAATCGCTTGTTATGGGTTTTTAATCAGAATGGGCCCTATGGGGGCAGCTCCATGTGCTTGAATACTGCAAGTGATAAAGCATGACAACACCGCCCTACTTGAACCTTTGCCAGTCGCAACTCAAGCGCCAGAGTTAAGGCCAGCTGCTGCAGCCTCAGTCTCTGCCGCACCGAGACAATTCGATGCCTTAGACGGCTTCAGATTTGTCGCCATATGCGCAATTGTGGTCTACCATTCGAATGGACTACTAGGTTTTCAGCCGCCCTCAGTTGTATGCGTAGCCGGCTTGCTAGTCAATTATTTTTTTGTTCTTAGCGGCTTCATACTGGCTCACCAATATCCGCAAATTGAAAATGCTCCCCAGTATTTCCGATATCTCGGTGCTCGATTTGCTCGAATAGTTCCAGTATGCGTTTTCACACTGCTTCTCACATGCTTGCTGTCTCCATCACCTGTTTTTGATAAGGCCAAGTTGGTGCCGGCATTCCTTGCCAATCTTTTCCTAGTACAAAGCTGGTTTAACGACAAGAATTACTACCTTTGCTTTAACGCACCATCATGGACCCTGTCGGTAGATGCGTTCCTCTATCTACTTTTGCCAATAGCCTTAGTGCTTTCAAAAAGGGGATGGCTATTACTTTCAGCACTTGTATCTACTTTTGCAATGGCGATACTAGGATTCTCAATCACTAACCACGATATCTCTTGGTCCGTTTTATTCTGTCCACCAGCAAGATTTTTCGATTTTGCTCTCGGAGTTCTGGCCTACAAGTTTGCTCAAAATAGACACTTTAATATCACAGCTCGAAAATCTCTTTTTTTTGAACTCCTGGCAATCACCGTCGGCGTGATGATGTTTCAAATGACAAGAGCACATTCAACGGTCGATGTTTTGCCCATTAATCAACTGCCAAGCTTCTCGGACTTCTTTATCCGCAAGTTAGTAACTCATATTTTCCCAACCTGTGGATTCACATGCCTTGTAATCGCACTAGCAGCAGGCAATGGTGTTTTATCAAAGCTCTTCGCATACAAGCCCCTGGTTTTGCTAGGCAAAATTAGCTGTTCTCTATACCTGCTGCACTTCCCGATCATTGTTTATCTCAGAATCTTATCGGCTGGTTATAAGCCAGTATTTTCGCCGCTTCTACTTGGGTCTGTTGCAGTTTTCTTAATTATCTCAGCACTTTCTCTGTTTCTGGTTTTCGAAGATCCGGCTAGGAAATTGATCAATCAACAACTAGATCGCTACTTTGCGCTGCACTTCCCAGGACAAACGCCAAAAAGATGGCATCAGCGAAAAGTAGAGTCAAGCGAAAGTGGTGACAGAAAAGCCCTAGGCAAACCAGCGCTAATATTGGCAAGCTTAATAGCCTCGTTCGCATTATGGCTCTTCATTGAAAGCACAATCAAAGGCGACTTCGCCATGGCACCCAATCCGCCGGCTGTATCTATTAGAGAACTAAATGCCAGCGGAAGCTTCACCAACTCGCTAGACATATCCGAGAACATTTGTTTCGACAATGCCTACACACTAAAGAAAATCAAGTTCGACGCCCAGGCAGGAAAAACCGTTCTGCGCACACTCTGGCAGGCAACAACAAAAGCTAATAACTCAAGCTTAGCAATCCACCTGCTCAATGAAAAGGGTGAAATCGTGAGGCAATACGATCACGTTCTGTTGCAAAAAGCCACCCAAGGCTCTCTTCTTTGGGTTGACAGTGTAGAAATTGAAAATAGCGCCCTGAGCGACATAAAGACCATCGGGCTAGCTGTTGTAGTTAACAAAGCAGCCTTGCCTTTCACCTGCCCCCAGAAGGTCAATTCAGATTGGGGAGCCCATCGACTTCTTATAAATTGGCCAATTACTTCGTCGATTACTTCGCCATCAAGCGCGCTGGCTGGGGATACTCACCAAGAAAAGTAATGGCGCCGGTCTTTAAATCGCGCATGGCGCCCACTATTTTGACTTTGCCAGAGTAGACAGCTTCTTTTACGATTGAACTATTGCTGAGCATATCGTTCGCCGACATCCAGACGTTAGCAATGGCACAAGAATGTACTAACTGGTCGCCTTTTTCAGTTGGATGGCTGCGCCTTGTTGCCGCTACTGCTGGTGCAATTTTGCTCATGATAGTTGGCAAGTTTCCAGGCAAAAGCGACCCATTAACAGCACTATCAACGGCGGCCTTAACTGCACCACAATCAGAATGGCCTAAGACAATAACAAGGGGAATACCCAAATACTTGATACCGTACTCAATCGAAGCTAGTTCTGAAGTGGCACAGACATTTCCCGCTACGCGCACAACAAACAATTCAGCCAGACCTTGATCGAAGACCATCTCCACTGGCACTCTTGAATCAGAGCAACCTAACACTATAGCTACAGGTTTTTGACCATTGATGGCAGTCATTTCGCGCCTGACAGAATCAACTTCAAAGTGATTAGTCTTGCCAGATAAGTAGCGTTTATTGCCAGCCTTAAGTTCTTGCAGGGCTTGCTCAGGAGTAGGCTTTGAATAAGCCGGCAAAGCAAAAAGAGAAGCGGTCATTAAGGCCGCAATAATGAGGCACAATAGACGCTCTGACCACAAATACTTTTGCATATCCAGTTTTCCTTCAGAGTTAAACACTATTCCTTCGGCTTCCAGCAAACTTTGTTGCAAATCTGGCTGCATCTCTGTATTTCTACTAGTGCTGATACCACCAGTAGAGTTAATCACTCGATGCCAGGGCACATTGCCAGAGTGATATTTCTTGTTAGACTTCTTGCTAGCCGTGTCGCTAGAAAGAGCACGCAGAGCCCAGCCTACGCCTTGAGCGCTGAGGCGTTTTTCAAGCAAATTCGAAATCAAGCCATAGGTCAATATGCGGCCACGGGGAATGTCCTTGACGATTTCATAGACTTCGAAGTAAACCGACACTAAAGACCGTCTTTTTTAGGCGGAGACAGAGCGTTTGACAAAGCATTGACGAATTGTCTCATCAAGTCTGCCTTTGAGCTTGTTCAATCTCTCAGTAATTTCTAGTCTGCGCTTCTGCAAATTGAGCAGATGCTTTCTTCTATGATCATCTAGAGCGTCAGCAAAGAGATCATTAAGAGCGATTTCTTCGCCTTGGGCCCACCAGAGATCTTCAACCACAGAGCCAATCAAATCGTGCTCAGCTTCATCAAGCATCTGGCTGAATAAACGATATTCATTGCTGAGCATAAACTCAATTGCCGTCCGCACTTCTTGTCTTAAACTTTGAGCAGCAGAAGAGACAATGGTGGCAATCAATTCTTTGTCGAGATTGCCTACACGCAAATTAAGCTGTGCCAGAGTTTCTTCGAGCAAATAGCGACGAAAAGCAATTTGATTGAGCAAGAAATCGGGGAAGTAGCCGGTGCATACCATGTGGACAATCTCACTGCGGGGAGGCAGGGAAGAAAGAGCATGGCGGCTGCGCACAGAAAGGCCTTGAAGGGTGCTAACGGCGCGGTAATGTTTGTCAATTAACTCTTTCAGGCCATTAACGACAGCGCGGTTAAGACCAGGCACTTCGGCATTGCTTGAACCAGTATTTAAACTCTTGGCCATCAAGTGCATTATTTGACGGCGCAGATAATCGATATTGCCACCAAGTTCTTCAATCATTTTTACTGCTGTCGATTCACGAGCATCGATGATGCCCAAGAGTAGATGCTCAGGATTGATAAAATTGAGGCCGAAGAATAAGGCATATTCATAGGCACGGTGCAAAGATTGCACTGTAAGATCGCTTAAACCATAAGCCTTTCTGGTTTCACTAAAGCTCGCGGTGGCGCCACCGGCACCAGTGGCAACAACAGGGAGACTAACAGAAGGCAGTCCAGAAGAAAGGTCTGGGCGACCTGAAAACGGCAATTCAGATTCTGTTTTACCCTTAACTTGATTTTCCAATTCTTTACTGACAGAAGCTTCGTCAATCTTCATTGTGGCAAGCGCTTCGTTAGCAACACCGCCATATTCGGTCGCCAGAGCAGCAAGAATATGATCAGTACAAATATAGTTGTGCTCGAAGTTTATGCACTCATCTAAGGCAAGCTGCAATACTTGCAAAAGTGAATCGCTTGAACGCTCAAAAACAGAATCCAACATTGGCTAATAATCCAAGAAAGGGGACAAACTAGATACAGGTGAAGGTCTAGATAGCCAAAATTTGCAAGCAAAACTGGAAATCTATTAGAAAATGCTCACCGTTATAGGCTTATGGGCCTTTTAAGGAGCATATATAGGATAGCAGCAAACTATAATTTACCCTGGGGCAATAAGCCGTTCAGCTTAAGAAGGTATCAGTGAGAATTTTAATATCAAACGACGACGGGGTCTTTGCGCCAGGGCTGGGCACATTGGCGAGGGCGTTGGCTGCCACTGGCGAGCACGAAGTCTATGTAGTTGCGCCAGACAGACAAAGAAGTGCTACGGGTCACTCTGTCACCCTGCACAAGCCACTTAGAGTCGAGGCCGTAGACCTAGAGGGCGGCATCAAAGCGGCTTGGTCCACCACTGGCACACCATCAGATTGCGTCAAATTGGCTGTTAAACAACTCCTTCCCCAGCCGCCCGATGTGATTATCTCGGGCATTAACTCTGGGCCCAATCTAGGCTCTGACGTACTCTACTCGGGCACGGTAGCAGCAGCCATGGAAGGTGCATTCTCCGGATTTCCTAGCATTGCCGTGAGCGCTCAAAAGAACAACCAACTGGCCTTTGACCTGGCTGCCGAGTTTATTATCGACTTCTTGCGCGTGCTACCAAAAGCACCAATGCCTAACCGTGGCCTATTCAATGTCAACGTTCCCGCCTGCCCGATTGAGCAATTAAAAGGAGTACGGGTAACAGAACTTGGCAAGCGCCAATACAAAGATATATTTGAACGCCGGCACGATCCCAATGGTCGCGACTATTACTGGCTCTCTGGCTGTGCCATAGAAGAAGGCGAATCTGAGTTATCAGATGTCTGGGCTCTAGCCAACGGCTATATTACAATCTCGCCTGTTTCCTTCAACATGACCGACCAAAATACACTGGCCAAGCTCAATGAGATGATGACTGTCAATGAATTCTCCCACCACGTTCGATCTGGCAAATAGCTATAAAGCCATATTCAAAGACCCCGAATGGCCCTTGAAGACAACCATTGGCGGTTTTATCAATTACACGGCCCTCGGTGCCTTCCTCTTCAATCCAGCCTTCATTCCCATTTGCTTCGTGCTCTGGGCAATTTCTACGGGCTATCTCTTACGCAGTCTGCGCCTCAGTGCCGCTGGCGAACTAGAGAAGCTGCCCGGTTGGACTGACTGGCTTGACTTGATAATTTCAGGACTATCCTGGCTCTCTATTGCCGCTGGCTTCTTTTTCTTTGCCTTATCACTATTGGTAATCAGTCTGCTAGTGGGAGTGGGCTACGACATTTCCCATATATCCAAACCAAACTTTCTTGTCTGGTCGGAGACAACATTCTTGGGTTTGTTCTTCCTCACCCTGGCTCAGAACTTCTTCCTCACCATCTTAATGGCCAACTTTGCCGAAGAAGAGCGCATGGCAGCAGGCTTTGCCTGGCGCAAAGGCCTACGTCGCATTGCCAAAGCGCCCCTAGAACTAGCCACCGTCTGGTTAGCCAGCTCGGCATTGACGCTCATGGCCCTGGTTCTTCCGCCCATGAGCCTGATTGGAGCGCTATTTACGCCATTTTGTTATTTCTTAGCGCAAATCATTGGCTCGCGCATGATGGGCCAGACCTGGGCTTACATCAATAAAATTGATTCAATCAAAACTAATTAGCGCTGCACCACGGTTTTCAATCGGCCTTCGTTGGTGAAATAGAGCTTCTGTCCGGCCGCTATTTGCGTCGGAGCCTGCACTGTTTTACTAGTCATATAAGGATAGCCCGAAGGGGTAACGGTTGGAGTGTGGCTCAGCTGCTTAATGTAAATGCCTATCCATTTAGCAAAGTTCGTAAACTGTGTTCCGCCCTCATTGGCTAATTTGCCTACCTGTTTTGAGGCAATATGAGCATAGTCGAAAGCTTCATCGACAGTTTCAGGCACTTTCACAGTGATGTTGTTGCCGCTGCGGCTAATGGCATAGGGAGAGGTTGGCGCTTTAACAGAAGACTTAACAGCCGGAGTAGCAATATTATTGGTGGCTGGTGTAAGGCTGATATTGGCGGTGCCGATACCGGGAATGGAAAGCGCTAACTTGCGACCAGAGTTATCAACCTCTTGAATTTTGCTGGCAGCCTTAGCCTTGACCAGGGCTTTCTTGGTGCTATTGGTTTTAGCAGTGGCATTAAGTGTTTCTGGCGACATGGCTTGACTGGCGGGCAAAGACACCCCAAGCAGAGCTGCCGACAGAAAAACGCAAGCTTTATTAATTCTCATAAACCCTCAGCCCTAGCGATCTCTAAGAAGAACAGATAATCGTCGTCGCCAGCCCAAGATTATGTCACAAAGCGGGTTTGACGAAACAGGCTTTGCATAATTTCTTGATAACCTAAACTCAGAGCCCAGGTTGGGGACGTTAAAGCCACTTGACTACATGCGATTATCCGGTATAGTCGCAGATGATAGGGTAGGTTCTGGGCATAAAGGAAAATACCCATGTGATACGATCGAATGGTTCGTATCTTAGTGCGCCGATAGAAAAGACTAGACAGTAACGATGGAAGATTCGCAAAGTAGCAGCAGCAGCAGCAACAATAATGGCACCGTCAAAGAGTCCGAAGACCCTCTTCCGGGACCTTTAAAACGTTTGCTCAGCGGGCTTGTATTCGGTAAAAAAGGAGACGGACAGCGCAGCTAGCGGTGTCTGAATTTATTTTGTACCAAATTGCCTGGATACCAGTTTTAATTCTCTTCAACGCTTTCTTCGTAGCGGCTGAAATGGCTCTTGTTCGTGTGCGGCGCACACGCATAGACCAGCTAGCCGAACGAGACAATCTCTTTGCCAAGAAAGTGCAAATTTATTTGCAAGACCCAGAACGCTTTATATCAGCCTGTCAGCTTGGTATTACTATCGCCACCCTGCTCCTCGGTGCTGCTGGCGAAAGTGCTCTAGCCGAGAACATATCAGAATGGACACGACATCTGGGTATGCAAGCGAGCTTGCCAGAGTCGTCTCTAAAAACTTTAGGGTTGCTCTCCTTTGCATTCGCCTTCACTCTGACAGCCTATATTCAAACTGTTGGCGGCGAACTACTGCCAAAAATGCTTACTTATAGTCGGGCCGAAACCGTAATTCTCTTTACTGTTTATCCTATGCACTTCTGGTGCGTAATCACTTCGCCATTCTTGGTGATACTGCAGAAGACCACTGAGGTGGTCGTGAAGCTGCTCAAGATCAAAGACCCACCTTCTATACACTCAGTGCACTCTGAAGAAGAACTGAAGATGTTAGTAACAGCCTCTCATGATGAGGGTGTCTTAGAGCCAGACGAAGAAGAAATGCTGCATAGCGTCTTCGACTTCTCTGACACTGTGGCCTCGGAAGTAATGACTCCAAGAATAGACTTAGTCTGCGTTTCAGCTACGGCTACGATTCGCGAGTTTGTCCAGGAAGCACTGAGGTGTGGCCACTCAAGAATTCCTGTCTTTGAAGAAGACATGGATAACATCTTCGGCATGGTGCATATCAGAGACGGCCTTAGAGCCATGGTGGAACACAAAGAAAATTCACATGTTCGTGAGTTTACTCGCAATATTTTGATTGTGCCCGAGAACAAAAATCTCAAAGACCTGCTCACCGAATTCAAACTGACCAAAACCCATATGGCAGTGGTTATGGATGAATACGGTGGCACCCAGGGTATCGTCACCTTAGAAGATTTGCTAGAAGAACTCGTCGGTGATATCGCCGACGAACACGAAGTCGTGGAAGAATTCATTCACGAAGAGGCTGATGGCACCTATGTTTTAGACGCCAAACTGACCCTTGAAGAAGCAAACGAAAAACTAGATCTAGAAATCGAAGACGAGGAATTCAACACTATTGGTGGGCACGTCTTTGGTTCATTGGGCCGCGAGCCAGTTCCTGGTGATGAAATCGAATCAGAAACTTTTGTGCTTCGCGTTCTAGAATCAGATCGCCATCGCATTATCAAGCTGCGGCTTATTCGCAAAGAAACAAAAGAGCCAAAAGACGCTAAGGCTGATAGCCGCGATCAGCAATCATCAACACACAGCAGCCTTAAAAACGGCAATGGCAAGAAGACTACCGAACAAGGTATGCCTTCGGTAAATAGCTAACATAAATAACCAAAAAAATTCAAAACGGAAATATCTAATTGTCCTTATCTACCAGAGATCTACTTTTAAAGAAAG
>CALRJJ020000112.1:0-10417 GCA_943367505.1 Flavobacterium psychrophilum
GCATTTTCCCAGAAGCCATTCTTGGGCAAGGCGTTCTATTTATGCTTGGAGCTGGCAGTCAAGAAAAAGATATCGAGCTACTTGGTCAGGCACTTATTGCCTTTACGGCCCAAGAAAAGCCAGTCAGCCCACTGTTTTCTCTAGCCAACAAAACCCTTATTCAAAAGCCTGGTTTTGAACCAGTGCTTACCCCCGACCAAGCGCTTAAACAAAAAACTCATGTCGTAGCGAGACAAGAGGCCCAGGGCCAGATCTCGGCGGAGATCGTTTGCCCATGTCCACCAGGAATCCCAGTGCTTATACCAGGCCAAAAAATTACCGAGGAGGTGCTTGAATTGACTGAGAACAAACAGTTCACAGTCATAGCCAACTAAGCATAGATCTAATTGTCTTGCGCCTCTGCGCATCGTGCGACTACCACGGAGATACTAAATGGACGTGATTGCTCCAGCCGACGATCTAACCTCTTTCTTAGAGATTCTGCCACCAGAAATGCAGAAAGCAATCGAGAAAGACACTCATGGCCTCTACGAAGTAGTAATGGATTTAGGCCGCCTGCCTGAAGCTCGCTATCTCGATAGACATACGCTCTATCTATCAGACCAACCAATTACTCATGAAGACCTCGAAGCTGCCGTAGCAAGAGTTGGTCAATTCTCAGGCGATAACCGCGCTGGCATTGAAAGAACGCTGCACAGAATCTCCGCTCTGCGCAACCGCGCTGGCAAAATCATTGGTCTCACCTGTCGTGTCGGTCGTGCTATCTCAGGCACAATCGAAGTAATTCGCGATCTGGTTGAATCAGGTAAGTCAATTCTATTTCTCGGACCACCAGGGGTTGGCAAAACAACCAAGCTAAGAGAAATGGCTCGGGTGCTTGCTGACGAGTTGATGAAACGAGTAATCGTTATTGATACTTCTAACGAAATTGCTGGCGACGGCGATGTACCTCACCCCGCTATCGGTAAAGCCAGACGCATGCAAGTGCCTCGCTCCGAGCAACAAGCTGCCGTCATGATCGAAGCTGTTGAAAATCACACCCCCGAAGTAATCGTTATCGACGAAATCGGTACCGAAGAAGAAGCCCAGGCAGCAAGAACAATTGCTGAACGGGGCGTTACTTTGATCGGCACCGCCCACGGTAGCGCCCTCGACAACTTACTGAAGAACCCCACTCTGGTTGACCTGGTTGGCGGCATTCAAACCGTTACCCTAGGCGACGATGAAGCAAGAAGAAGAGGCACTCAGAAAACAGTGTTGGAGCGTTCTGCTGAACCAACATTTGATATCTGTATCGAGATTCTCGACCGCCAGACGCTGGCAGTGCATCGCAATGTCGCTGAGGCTGTTGATCAACTCTTACGCGGCTGGCAAATTCATCCAGAGATTCGTCGTCGCGACGAAGCTACTGGCAGTTTTGCTGTGGTACAGAAACCAGAACCAACTGTTACTGTGTCGATGGTAGAAGGCCTGGAGCCATTCTCCAGCGACTGGGCCTCGCCTAAAGAAACTCACCTCAAGGTCTATCCTTACGCCGTTAGCAAGGGGCTCCTAGAACGCGTGGTAAAGACCCTACAGTTGCCAGTGGAAGTGGTAAAGGGAATTGACGAAGCCGATGCAATTCTCGCACTGCGCAGCTATGCTCGGGCCGGCGCCAAGATTTTCAGCCTAGCTGAAGCTCAAGGAGTGCCAGTCTATGTAGTGAAGAGCAACAACTTGCCACAAATTCAAAAAGCACTGAGAGAAGCTCTCCATCTTGAAGAATCGACAATTGGTTCTGTTGATATCGAAGGCGATATCGACGAAACTGAAGTCGCTCTTGAAGAAGCTCGGCAGGCCATTGGCCGGGTGATGGATCGGCTTGAACCAACCGAACTCACTCCTCGCAAAGCGTATATAAGAAGATTGCAGCACCAGCTAGTTGAGCGCTTCAATCTTTCAAGCCGCAGCGTAGGAGACGAACCACAAAGACGTCTGCGCATTTTGCCACCAGCGGGTGCTCAGCAGAACCTAGGCTACATCTAGGTTTCGTCTAGGTTTCGTCTAGGCAAGAGAGCCAAGAACAAGCTCAACAAAAGCAAAAGCCGGATATTTAGATATCCGGCTTTTGCTTTTGTGGGTGAAAAATGCTGTCACGTTTGTTTCACGTAGTCGCCATTATTGTTGCTACATCGAGCATTTGCTTGCGAATTGACCACCCCAAACTTAGTAGGTGAACTATGGCTGATCTAGACTTCCACCCGTCAAAAGCTGAACAACAAAACGTTGGCAGAAACACTGAAAATACACTTAGTAATGCCCAGCACGAAATCAACTCTAATCGTGGAAATGTTCCTAACAGCAGCAAAGCTGAGATAGCTAGCCAAACCGAAGCAATGACAAAGGGCGACAAGCCACTGCTTCCAGCCTTCGACATGTCTCGATTTGGCGATGAAAATCAATCGAAACAAAGCAGCGCATCGACAACTAGTGACGCCAAGAATAACAACGTGCCCAAAGAGAGCAATCAAGCAAAAAACGACAGTGCCTCATCTTCTAACACACCTTCAAATACCGATGCAGTTACTGCCACCAACAAAAACCTAGACGACCCCACCAAAAGCTCTAGGGGCAACACTGATGCTGTTACTACTACCAACCCAGGTACCGAAGACCCGACAAAAAGCTCACAAGGCCTAAACAACCTCGACGCTACAAAGATAGTCGCCCCCGTTAACAACGGCAATGACAGCTCACTTGAAGGAAAAACTGCGCCTACTGGCCCTGAGGTAAACAGCAACAAAAACGGATCAATGGACGGCAAGAGTGAGCCCACCAACCCCTCTTCCAACACTAGCGGCCAGAGCGCAAGCGACGGAGTCAGCTCCGACAACAGCAACAAAAAGCCAGGCTCAACAGACAGCAAGAATGAACCGACCAACTCTTCCGCCAACTCCAGCAGCCAGGGCTCAAGTGATGGACGCACACCAACTAGCGATGGCAAAGCAGCTGACGGCTCCGACAGAGCCACTTTTGCACCACCAGCGACTGGAAACGCCAGCGCAGCTGCCTCACAAACAACTGGCCGACCCTAGCAGATCGAGGGCCTGAAATTAGCAAAGGTGCACCTCTGATTGCCAATAGAAGCCCAACCATCCGCAACAGCAATAGCTCTGGCCCTTGGCTAGGGCTATTGCTTTAGAATAGCTCCCTAAAAATAATCCCCTAGTAACAATCCCCTCATGATAATCCCGAAAAATATTCCTTGAGAACTGGCCTGACAACCAAATGGCTTTAAACTTCAGCCACCAATCGATTAAGATTGATTCGATACTTACTAGAAGGCAAAAGCATGAAAAATCAAACCCGCTGGAGAAGCGCTCGGGGCATGGCAACCTGGCTCAAGGTCGTCTTAATTGCAGCTGGGCTTTGCCTGATCGGGGGTATCAGTCTGTGCGTCTTTCTCTTCTTTGGCTATCAACAATTGACCAGCCCTGCCAAAATTAGAGAGTCGGCCTCAATCTTCATGACCCTTGCCGATCCCCTGCCAACCGGACTTAATTTCGTTATGGGCGGGAATTTCATGGATTCGCCTTTTGTTGTAATCTCTAGCAGCGAAGACAAAGCGCTCTATACTTTCTTCACTGTGCCTCAAAGCGCCAACACCAAAGTAGACGCCACTCCAGAAGAAGCCATCGATGCCATTGCCAAAGGCGGCAATGCACCGACCACACCGGGGCCAGCCAGTGCCAAAAAGCTGACAGTTAGCAGTCACGATAATTTGGAAGTTGGCGGCCAGAAAATGCCCTACGTCATTGGCCATGCTGAGCAACCAGGCGCAACAGCTAACAATATCGATAACACCTTCTTCGGCGCTATTAAGTCGTCTAGCAGCGGCAAAATGATCTTCATGATGGTGCAGTCTACCGACATCAAATCAAGTGACCAAAAACCACTAACCATCGACACCGTGAAAAAATTGACTAACGCAATCACTAAGTTCTAGTTGACTGCGACCGCACATTTGAAAAGGGTTAAGAGACTACTGCATTTTGCAGCCGACTTTTAACCCTTTTATTTTGTCGCCCTTAAACCCCATAGACACATACGCTTGATCTCAGCGACAAATTTTCAGCCATTTCAGGCTTAGACGCGAGGTCCTTTGCCATTCCGGACCTTTGCGATTCCGGACTTTTACAACTTCGGACAGAGTTTAGACATGGTTTAGACATTTCGCCATAGTTTAATTGCCTAATAGAGACCCAACCAACTTTACTAGCAGGCTAACTATGAGTAGATTTCATGCGGCTCTTCCGTCTAGCAACAAAATGAAAAAACTTTGTTTCCCCAATAATGATTGGCACACTTCCTTGCAAACTCTCTGCCTCTTTACAGCCGTAGGCATTGTCTCATTTATTTTGTTATGCCTATCAGACCTAGTGACCGAAGCACTTTCATTTATTGGCACTGGATTTTTTAAGGGCACTTTGGGAACCGAGGACTGGATTTGGTCAACTGTTTTCGCTGCTTTCACCAGCTCGTCAGTACTGCTGAGTCTGACTATTTTAGGGAAGCTTTATCTACGTTCTAAATTTGGACCTCCCGCATATGTTCATTCGTTCGTGATCGACCTCCCTCAAATATTTGCCATACCATTGTGCCAAAACTACATGACACAACGAGTCGCAGATGACTCGTGGCTGCTAGATAGCGACGGTAAACGAGTAATTGGGCTCATGAAAGAAACTTGTCGCTCGTCAACATATTTAGAGCTCACGACCATGGCGATTGAGCAAGAGAGAACATTGATTGTGGTTAGAGCTGCCACTGTACCTACTGGCAGAGCAGCACTTCTAAGCGGCTTCTTTTGTGACTTCGGTAGATGCAGAGAAGCCGCCTGCAGCGCGATGGCAATATTTAGTTCGTACAGAAGTCATTGCCGACTGCAGGATATCAACACCATGTTTGTTAGAAAAACTGATGAGGAATCTGTCGGCTGGTGTCCGCCGCCACTGTACACAAAGACTAGTCGGTTTCAGGAAGAACTTTCCTGCAAGCTGTGAAAAGCTCATTCATTCTAATCGAGTTCAAAGGAGTTTCAAATGACCACAAGAAAGATCTCCGACGTATTGGCAGAAATACTTGTTGCTCAAGGAAAACTCTACCAGGCAGAAATTCCCATGCTTGTAGCGGCCTCAACTAAGTCTGGAATACCGCTTGGTCGCATATTGGTGACCACTCAGAGGCTCAGTGAGTTAGAACTCTTATCCGCTTTAACTGCTGCAAAAATTGTGCTCAATGGTCAGATTTCAATAATTAGAGCAGCAGTTATCCTTGCCTATAGCTTCAAGACTCAACTCCCTTTCCAGCTACTTTGGCAAAGAGATGATCTAAAGACAACCAATAGTGTGGTTTTGCTCCTGATCACTTCTGGACTTCTTGACCCCGGCAGAGTGCTAAAACTAGCAAACATGAGTACTCCACATCAAATGATTGGAGGCAAAGATCTTTTCAACGCTGGCTTAATCACACTGGGAGAGTGGCAGGAAGCGCTCGAATTAGTTTTGCAAATCAAACGAAGAGAACTGTCAGTGCGCCAGGCTTTGTTCGAAGACAACGAGCAAAGCATTACTGAAGACAGTCCGGCGGTGACCAACCTGAATCCTGAAAGACAACGGCTCGGCTATCTATTTTTGCAAGCTGGCCTGGTCAATGGAAATGAACTTCTAAGTGCATTGGAATGCGGACTAGACAGCGATGAACTTCTGGGCCAAGTACTGGTGCATAGAAACAAAATTACAGCATCGGAATTAAGAATAGCGCTGAGAATACAAACTGATATTCAATCAAGGATGATTTCGCCTGCCCAATTCAATGATTGGCTTACAAATTTGAACCTGGCTAATCTGCACTATTCACTCAATCAAGTCGCTTAAGTATTTAGGAAGTGGAACTCGGAGGACATCTAGTGAGCTTAGAATCAAGAACGACGTTTTGTTTCGAGAGTCAGCCGTCCGAGCAGTCCGAATGCACGACGAGCAAATTTCGCGACGAACTCTTCGATGAACTAAAACAAGCAAAGGTCAAAAGCGTAGGGCGATCCGAAGTCGGTGGCGAAGTAAAGCTCAATTTTGATTTAGGCCTAAGCGCTGCAGGAATCGAATATACCGATGCAGCATCAAGATTAAGTACTACTCTCGCTCCTATAAGCGCCTCAGCGCGTGATATAGAAAGAATTAGCCAAGGTGAATACTCCACAGAGCAGGCGAAGCAAGCTATCAAGTTAGCCCTCGACGTAAGGGAGGCTTTCGATGAAAAGCAATTGGCTCGTGACCGACAAACACTTGAAGTTTCTCGCAGTAAGCTTTTGCAGGAAAATCCATCTGTACCAGAAGCAAACCTTCCCGATTTGAAAATGTACTCAATAAATAGCTTATACGACACCACTAACATCAAAAAGTTTGCTTTCAATTACTTCAAAGCGCACGGAGAACATGATGAAGCCACAAAATACGCTGTGGAGCTGCTACCTCACCTAGACAAGAACGTGGACGAAAAAACCGCTGTTCAGTCGTATCTTCGCGAGCGTTCGCTTACTATAAGTCCGTCTATGCAAAAGCGCTTCGGCGAAATCTTTGATAAGCTCGATGTCGACCGAGGTGGCACTGTAAGCAAGGAAGAACTCGAGAACTTTTCAAGACTACCTTTGACTGCAGAAGATTCTCAAACCATCAAAGCTGTTTTACACCATTACGATGAACTGCCGTTGCTTTTTGATGACACGTTCTGGAAAAAGGATGAAGGAATCTCCAGAAATGATATGGCCAATTTGGGAGGTCCGGCCCAGGATCAGCCTGCCAAAATGATTAACGCCATAAAGGAATGGATGAACAGTGGTTCAAACGACTCAATATACACTGGTGCCTATTACAAGGTACTTCAGGCAGATTGACCTAACATAATCACCCCTGGCGCATGCGATAGCCTACTTTGGGGATGTTTTCAATGATATCACCGTTGGTATCACCAATCTTCTGGCGTATACGCTTGATTGATGAACGCAGCGCGTTTAATGAGGCCTCGTCATCTACATGCCAAACTCGATCAAGTAAGGCGTCGTTACTAAATGTTTGAGCCGGATGTCGCATCAGCAGTTCCAATAATTCAAAATCACGCGGTTGCATGAACACTTCAATTCCATTTCGAGATACTTTGCGGGTAATTGTGTCAAGCTCAATACATCCATGGCGAAGTGTGTTTGAGAGAGCCGTATCTATTGGCCGCCTCAGCAGTGCTCTTACACGTGCCAATAACTCCCGACTATCAAAAGGCTTAGTTAGATAATCATCGGCGCCCGAGTCTAATCCGGTTGTTCTATCAATTATTTCTGCATTTCCGGTCAGCATCAGTACGGGTGTTTTTCCACCACCTCTGCGATACTCACGGCAAACAGTTTTCCCATCCACGTCGGCTACATTGATGTCGAGAATAATCAGATCAAATTTGGCATAGGCAAGCCTATCGATAGCCTCCTGGCCCAGTTCAACAGCCTCAACGGTATGCCGCTCGGCTCTTAGAAGTAAGGTCACGGAGTACTGAAGCTCTGCATCGTCTTCAAGGTAGAGAATTTTTGCCATTGCCGATTATTCCGACACGAAGAACTGCTGCTTGACTATACAACTCACTGGTGCAAAACCTGTATATTATATGACCACAGACCACATGAAGTTCCAATTTGCCTCGTAGAGCATAATGCAATTAAGGTATTCGCTAACTTTTAAGGTGATCGTGCTGGTAACCTTGCCACTTGTTTTTGAGTTGGCTTGTGTGTACATGCTGGCAAAATTTGCTAACGACGCAGAAAAAGAAGCTGAACAGGCCGAACACTACCGTCTCGTGAGCGATGAGATAAGTGCCATTGTTTCTACTGCTTTTAGAGTTAGTCACAGCACATCAGATTGGCGCACAACCATTGATATAGGGCCGAATGTGGTATCAAATTCCAGCGTATCTGGGATGATTAAGCATGTCGATAAGTTAGTCGAATTAACCAAAGACGATCAGCAATTTCATGGTGCGTCGTTGCGCCTCAGAGATTTATTTTCTCGTGTGCAAAGTTCTTGGAATAAAGCCTGTCGAGCTCTTGTCGCCGGGAATCGCGACGAATACGCGAGTCTATGCCGGGGCCTTCGAAGTACTAAGTTCGAAATTTACAGACTTCTTTCAGACGAATTAATCGATCTCGGCCGACAAACTGCAAGCATACGTGCAGAGGCGCATGAGCGGGTCGTTTTAGAAAGGCAAAAATTAAGACAGGCTCTATTTGGTATGGCCGCTGGAAATATTGTTCTTTTTTCAGTGATCGCCTTTGTACTAACTCGCCGCATAACGGTTCGTCTCTCATTGCTAGCCAATAATGCTGCGCGCATTGCGCAAGGGCAGTCACTTCATGCTCCTGATACAGGAGCGGATGAAATTGGAGAAGTCGACACGAGCTTCCATATCATGGCAAATGATCTAAAAAAAGCGGAGCAAGCGCGTCAGGATTTTATCGCCATGGTGACCCATGACTTACGCGCCCCTCTGACAGCTATTAAAAACATTGGCAAAATGCTGCAAGGTGGAGCCGCAGGAGAACTGCCAGACAGCGCTATTGCGATGCTGAAAAAATCTGATATCGCCAGCACTCGAATGATCAATTTAATCAACGATTTTCTCAACATCGAGAAAATTCGTCATGGGCAATTTGTTTTAAATCCTTCACTGGTGCTGATTGAAGACCTGTTTCAGCTCAGTGAGGAAATCACAGAGCCTATGGCTAACGAAAAGAGTGTGACACTTGTCTGGCAGAACAGCGAATGCGAAATTTTCGTTGATGCTGAACGAATCGTGCAAGTTCTCGTCAATCTGGTCTGCAATGCCATCAAATTTTCCAAACCGGGAGGAGAGGTGCACATCGGCGCTAGATCTTATATGGACGATGCTGGAGAGGTGGAAATAAGTGTAAAAGACTTTGGCCGGGGCATTCCCGAAGAGATGCTCGACAAAGTTTTTGAACGATATCAGCAAGTTGAGGCCTCTGATCTGCTTGCTAAAGGCGGCTCCGGATTAGGACTATCAATCTGCAAGGCTATTGTTGAACTTCATGGCGGACAAATTTGGGCAACTTCAAAGCCTGGCGAAGGTACTACCTTCGTCTTTCGATTGCCACTTCTAAAAGATTGAGACTCAACTCTAAATCTGACAGTCTTGTTGTAATTGCTCTTTTCGCTGATTCCAATTGGCTTCAAGCTCATTCACTTCTTCAATGGTAGCCTCATCAGGAAGACGAAGTTCACGAGCCCTGCGAATTCTTTCGATATCTTCCTGACTCGTATCTGGACTGAGCCGCATCTCCCTGATCTCTTGTTGGTTACGAATTTCTATCCAAGAGCTGTTAGGGTCTAGGCCCATGGCAATGGTTTCTTCTTGCCGTTGCAGTTCTGAAATCAACGGATTTACTTGCTCGGCAGTTGCTAGCTCAGGATTAGGTAGACCAACAGAAATAGCGTCCCAGTAGGTACGCAAAGCACTTTCGGCATCTCTTCTTTCTTGACCAGTAAGGCCTTCTGCATACTTGTCAATTTGCTCCTTCTGGGCCTGCAAAATCTGTTCCCTTGATGCATCTGGGGCTAATTGCAATACTTCCGCCCATCTTTTTTGCGCGGGATGATTACTCTGCTTTGTTATCTCTTCAGCAGGTAATGATTCATCTAGGCCATAAGTACGTGCTTCGAAAATTGCATTCACTCTGCCAAAGTTGGCTTGGGCATCGAACCCATAGACTAGCTCCATTCGGCGATTCTCTTGACTAACAATATCGCCCGGTGACAAGCCCAATTTCTCACTTTCAATGCGCTGCTCAACTTGTTTAATGCATTCGGATGGTTTATCGTTTGCCGCTAACTTGGTTTCAGGCGGAGTTGGCTCATACTGCTTTTTAGTAATTTCTGGCTGGGCAGAATGTTCCGATGAAAAAGCTAAAGTAGTTTTGGCCGTGTCAGCGCTTAGCTCCGCCCCCCAACCCAGCGACACACCATATTTTTTGTCATAGCTTGATTTGAGCCTGTAAAGTTCTGCCTGAGGGGCAGCGCCTGACTCAGCCTGAAGAATGAAATTATGAGGCAGTTTTTTCGGTGGCAGCTCAAGAAGTTGGCTGACCGTGTAGCGCTGAGCTGCGTCAGTAAGTGCACCCTTTCGCTGCAGACCAATGGCGGCTACACTCAATAAATTGAGCTGATTGGCTGGCTCAACTTGTTCAGCGGAAGTATCTTGTTTTACTAATTGCTCTTTTACTAATTGCTCTACTTCTACTTTAGCCATCACTTCATTCTCCGCTAGACCCACAAACATATAACTGACTTTAGCGACAAACTAATTAATTATGGGTTCCCAGGCT
>CALRJJ020000113.1:0-10401 GCA_943367505.1 Flavobacterium psychrophilum
AACCGAATGCAGCTTCGAGGTAAGTATCAAATCCTCTTTTATCCTTAATTCGCGCCAACTCCATATACCTCGGAAGTTTTCCGCTGTCATTAAGAAACGTTGCCACAAGCCGTTCTTCCGATTCATTGCTACTTGAGGTAAAACTAGCATCCTGAACGATTCTGCTAAGCCTTAGTTCGTTCCAGCGATTCTCTGTTTCCGCAAGTCGCCATGGATTTTGATAACCGTATGAGAATTTCCATCCGGTTGCAGCGGGATAGCCATATATCTTCTCGAATATCGTCGGTATTCCTTCCTTCGCCCAAGGGTCGAGTTCGGCAACACCGCCGTCGAGAACCTTGTGCATAATCTCGTGAGTCATAGTTCCCAGGCCCGATCCCTTGTACGTAACCACCGCATTCATTGGGGAAATGTACCTTCCGAAAAGTTTGCCTGAAGAAGTTTCTCCCAGCGAGACCTTAAAGAACTCGTTCATTGCATTTTCATCTTTGAAGATGTACATCAGGAGCGGATATTTTCCCTTCAACGGACATTCGTATTTATCCACATAGTTTATGAAACCTTCGAGTGGTTCGACCAGGGTTTGAGTTGCAGCCGAATCAGAATCACAGAACACAAGAAGATGTCCGGTCTCGTACTTTGTGGCGAACATATGGTTCTTTTCGATTACATTCGTAGCAATCACCTTGCCACTTAACTTGCTCAGGTTATTTTGGGGACAAGAAGCGGATTCGCCAACGACTTTTTTAAGTGTTTGAGCCTTTTGATAATCGGCAAGAGCAAGCGCCTCATTGCCTAACTTTCTGGCAATGGATGCACGAAGAACAAATAGTGAAGAGTCGTTAGAGTTGATTTTGATTGCACGATTGACGTCGGCAAAAGCTTGATCGAATTTTTTGGACTGGACGTTGCAATAACATCTCATACGCAGGGCGGAAAGATCACGGGGTCGCACCGCGAGAAGCTTGTCGAGCTCAGAAATAGCCAAGCTCCAATTGCGATTAGCGCAATACTTACTCAATTTCGTCGCATCATACTTGGAACTTTCGACTGCGCATGCAGAACCTACTGTAGTCAACAGCACAGTTATAAGAATCAAGGTAACTAGAATTTTCGAGGACAAGGTTTGTTCCTAGAGCAATACAGGGAGCGAAGCCAATTATACAGAAGTAGCTCTCATAACGGTGGTCTAATTCTTCTGCCAGTAGCCCCTTCGACACAATAGCTCTGTTGCCGTTCATCAGATGCACTAACGTACTGATGGCTCTTATCGGTCCAGGTCTTGCAGACCTGACGGGCAGCTTTGTTCCCATTTATCCTTGCTCCTATATCGAGCCCAGCAACCGATATTGATAAATCCGCTGGTGTCAAAATCTGGCAAGCGCACCTTGACTGCCTCAACATAATCTAGGGGAGGAGAATTTTGGTCGGCATAGTATTGGACATTGAATCGCTTTACGGCCCCTTTCCCCAAGTCACTTTTTTGGATTGCCTCAAGCATTGCGACGAAGAACCAGAAACCGCCTAGTCCATGACCATCACGCGAACCAAACGGACAGAACGAAATGAACTCAGGAGCAAATCAGCAATATAGCCACCGAATTGACTTTTGGTCATGAATACCTGGAACGATAATTTCGTCTCTCTTACCAGTTTCATCCTCAACAAACCAATGGTCAAAGAAAAAGTCGCCATCAAAAGGAGGTTCTTCTCCGCTCATCAAACGAGTGGAATCTTTCACGTACTCCCAAACTTCCGCGAACTTGGCGGAGGCTGGCGTCAACTCAATCGTCCCTATCATCTCAGAGCCAACTTGGCTAACATCGGTGATTGTTCCTAGCAATTCGTCTTGATGATACAGCTTTAGCATTTACTTCCTTTCCAGTTTCAGAAATTTGGCAGGAACAATTCCTTCAATCAAAATCTCATGCGACCGCTTAGCAAAATTCAGAAGTTTTTGCTGCAAGCGATAAGGGTGATTTGCCTCTTTTATCGTTTGTAGAATTTCCGCATGCTCAACAATTCTCACGCCCTGAACCTCTCCAGAAGATATAGCTGACCTCAAGCCTTGCAAATCAAGTATTAGTTTATCATTGCCAAAAGTACTTATCACAGACTCCTGCACACTAAAACTTGAAAACGGGCTATTGGCTTTTGCTGCTGGATTCCAAAGACCATGAACATGTTCCGATACTGTTGTAGGCGGACGGTTAGTCGGCCCTTCGATACTATTGGGAATCAAATCGCCATTCTCGTTGATATAAGATTTTCGACAGCCTCCTTTATCAAACTTGTCAAAGACGTCATGGTCTCCTCTAAAACTTCTATCATGCTTAAGAGAGTCGATGATAGGCTCTTCAGTCTCCAAGACTTTGTATCCGTCCTGCTCTAACTTCTTAGCTCTGTCGTCTATCTTGAGCTTCTTCCAAGCGTCTTCGTCAAACGGTTCGCTCTTCAGGCGAGCGTTCTCTCTTGCTGCCTCAATTGGCCGGAGCCGATGAGATGGATCTAGCTTTGATTGAAAACTGCGGCTTTCAAGCATGTGCATGTCTTGCAGAACATCTTTCGTCTCGCCTGCTAAATGCTCTACCTGACCAACTCCGGCCAGCACACGTTTATCATGCAAGCCGAAGACCTTAGTAATAGTTTCTGCAATCGCGGCCGTACGACGTTGAAGCACATCTGCATTTGGCGCAACTCTGACACCAATATTTAAACCAACCTGCCCAGAAATCTCAAGCACTTCAGTAAGCTTCGCAGCCTTAGCGAACCTTGCTGCCACTATCGGCGAAGCCATGCCAATGGCAAACTCGGTTTCTAATCTAGACTTAAATGCTTCCTGATCCTTCGGTGATAGAGATGCCCACTTCTTGTTTAATACATCGGCGACATCCACCATGTCCTTGAGTGGCTTGCCCCAATCACCAGATGCACCAACATCTCGGCAATACTGCTCAGACAGGGTAAAGAGCTGAACACCACCAACAATGCTTCTAGCTACAGACTTCCCAAAGCCCTCTCCAAACTTCTCTGCAACATCAGTCTCACCAAAGATACAGGCATGTGCAAAATCCCGCATATTGGCTAAATCTTGCAACGTCTGACTAACAGCTTCAGTCCGCCCTATCCACCGGCCAATCTCTCTCTGAAATTCTTCCCTTACCCAACCTTCAGCCGTCCCCTTCAAAGCTGTAGCGAGAAATTGAGCCTGGTCTTGCTCCGGCAATTTAGCCACATCCGCCCAGTCATTCGGATGCTCCAAATTAGTAACATACCCAAACAACTTCTCTGTGGCCGGAGGTATCCCCTGGTCACCGGTCTTAACTTCGGACTTTCCCTCCGGCGGTTTAGAATCAGCCAATGATGAGCCAAAAGCTTCATTAGCGGCCTTCTGGAGACTCTCAACAGCCTTTTCGCGTTGCCCCGGTGGTAACTGCTCCGCAGCACGAAACTGTAGAACTAAATTCCTAGCTACCTGGTCGCCGTCTCTGCCTCGCAGGATTAAATCCTGCCTACTCACGTCAGCGGTTGGGTGAAGCAAGTTGTTACTCTGCAATTCCGACTCAGACAGCTTTTGAATTCTGGAAGAAACCTTATCCCCATCCACAATCTGAATGCTCTCATCCTGAGCCTCCAAATCCGGCCTTCCACCCGCCAAGTAGCTCTTCAACGAACCATCACTGGCATTCGTCCGCCCTCGCTCGGCATTTTGAACATCCACAGCGCTGGCAAGGCGTTCCTCATGAACAGCTGGACCATCAGCCTGCTCTCTCTTAACAGGCACCTCAGCTTTTTCATGCTCATTCTTCGGGACTTCAGTCATCAGACCCTGCACAGACTAGTGAAACAATATTCCACATAGGCATTGAAGAGAAACCAATAAAATCACGAGCTCGCCAGCGCCATACTGAAATTGCTGTTTCGCAGCAGCTCTCCTCATATATGCTAAGCTACGGCCTCTCGACCATTCGCTAAGGTAACCTAAGTCAACAGCAACACGCGTGACGAGGATTATCACGCATCGAGACATGCCAACAGCCAAACCTACCTCTGTTCTTATTGCCGAGGATCAGTCTATTTCAAGACTAGGTCTGCGAATGACTTTGCGCGAATTTGACGATATTACTGTAGTCGGCGAATGCGAAGACGGCATAGAGGCCGTGCGCGCTGCTCTGCGGCTCGTACCAGACGTAATTCTGATGGATATTGGAATGCCAAAGCTGGACGGTATCAAGGCGTCCAAGCAAATAAAGGAGGCACTTCCGGCCACACGAATCATCATGTTCACCAGCTCTGATGAGGACGATACGATTTCGGATGCGCTCAAGGCAGGAGCTGATGGCTACTGTTTCAAAGACGTTGCAGCAGAGCATCTACATTCGGCCATAAAGGCGGTTGCACTTGGCGTTTTATGGCTTGACCCTGGCATTGCAGATCGAATTCTTCGAGGAAAGAAAAAGAACACTGGAAAAGTAGCGCCGACGAATCTTGAATTGAATAACATAGCAGCCAAGGTACTCAACGAAAGCCAGCTCAAAGTGCTAGACATGCTCGGACAAGGTTCTGACTTGCCAGCCATCGCCAAACAATTCGACCTCAATCACGACACAGTTGCATGCCTGGTCAACGCCACCATACAGAATTTGCACAACGGTTTTGCTTCACAGCTTGACCCCGTAGCCGTTGTGCTTCAACCTGGAACTATACTGGCAGGCCGGTATCTTATTGAATCAGTGCTCGGGCGGGGAGGAATGGGTATTGTCTACAAGGGTCGGCATTTGCTGATGGACCGCCCCGTAGCAATTAAAATGCTCTATCCACAGCATACTTCTGATGCCAACGTCATGCGCCGATTCCAGTCTGAAGCTAAAAGTCTTAGTACACTTTCCCATCCTAATCTTGTAGCTGTTTTCGATTTTGGTATCACTGACTCTGATGAACCTTTCATGGTCATGGATTTCCACGAAGGCAAAGGCCTTGACGAAGTCCTGAAGATCTACCAGCGTATTGCAACTCCTCGCGCTCTCGAAATTTTTGTGCAAGTATGCGAAGCGCTCAGTGTTGTGCACGAAAGCAACATTGTTCATCGCGATATCAAGCCAGGCAACATACTTGTATCAGAAGCAGGTCTTGTAACGATAGTCGATTTTGGTATCGCCAAGAGCACTCAGAGCATGGCTTCCAATTTGACCAGACCAGGTTATGTGGTCGGTACGCCCAGTTATATGAGTCCAGAGCAATGCCTGGGGCAGGAGCTGGATTCAAGAAGTGATATTTATTCTCTAGGCTGTGTCATGTATGAAGTCTTTACAGGCAAGCCTCCATTTTCAGCGCCGACCTATTTTGAACTGGTACGTCAACATATCGAAGATGCACCGTCGCGCGAACCGTTTGCTGCAGCAGCTGGGTTTTCGCCAGTTCTGGAGTCAATAATTTTAAAATGTCTGGCTAAAGAACCAGCGATGCGCTACCAGAGCGCCAGGCAACTAAAACAAGAACTACTGGCAGTGGCGACCGTTTCGGCTTAAGGCAGCAACTAATTGTGAGCGTGTTTTTTCGTGCACGCTCACAATTTATCTACCAACAAAAAATAGAATCTGAAGTCACTGATGAGTCACGGTTAACCTCTATATTGCATTTGTTGAGCCCAATACAACTGCAATAAAAACGCAATACAAAAATGAGGATTACCAAATGTCAAACTTCGAAGCTGAAAATTTCAACACAAAATGCTCTGACAACAATATTACCAAAGGCGGCTGTGGGTCTGATTCAATACACAACCACCTGACTACAGAAGACTTCAGAAGACTTCTACCCAACAAAGTAAAACCCGATGTTTGCATCCGCGATCAAGATGGCTACATTGCCTGTGGACCGATCGTCGGCTATGAGCGACCTGACCCAATCTTGGGCAAAGTCGTCAAGCCAATGGAGCCTATTGGTAAAAAGCCGATGTGGCAAGACAAAACCGACCTACCCGAGGCTCTCAGAAAGAACTGAACCTGCTAAAAATCAATTTTTATACCAATAGCAGTTTCAAGATCAGCTAAAGCATTTTGATAATTTACAACGGTATCAAAATGGTTTGAGAATGTATCTTGAAACTGCCGCTGGGCAACAGCAGGTGGCACCAGATGCGGTTAATTAGCTCTGCTAATTCTCTTTGTTGGTCGAAGAATAACTGGCCCCGATTGTCCACTCGTCCAATGGGCTTTTGCCTTTGGGCATGCGAGCCTTCTTCCCGTTTTCTAATGCTCTCATAATCACAGCAAGCTCTAAGCTATCCATTGTGCTGCGCAGCTTCTCTGTTGAGCGGTTCTTCTTGTCGTCGTGTGGCATTTCTGCCACTTCTTTTATTAGACGAATGACTTCTTGCTCGAAGTCATCTAATGTACTTTCTCCATCTTGGAACTTCAGCCTGGCAAGATCTAGCTCTTTGTATGTGTCTGGATGACCAGCGTCCTTGGCCGCCTGCACATCTTTTTCTAATTCAGCAATTGCGTGGCTTCTGCCTTTTATAGATTGATAGAGTTCATGCACCGCTAGCGGTCTAGCGGCGTCATGGTCGGCGCCCTTTCTCCATTGGTTGTCGATAGTGACTTTCGCTGGCGGTCCGCTAGTATAGTCAGCAATTGTCGCTACATGGCCGCTACGAGAGCCCACGGCAGCTCCTCCCCCTGAGTCAGTCCAGAATGGTTCTACACTTGCGTCGACAGCTACTATCAGAGGCATTTTGCCGTCTTTTTTCGCTTGAGCCAAGACATCATTTAAATGTTGCTCTGAAGTGATTCTCGTTACTCCATCTGACTTGTCTAACTTCGGTGAGTCATTGGCAATCACTATGCCTTCTTCTCTTTTTCCAGTGATAGCTGAATAGACATCACGCAAGTTGCCCAGGTTTTCGTGGTAAATTCGCGGATCATTTTGCACGACTCGAGGCGGCTTGGTGCTGTAGTCAATGATGCGCTCTCCGGAGTCTCCAGAGCCAGGCTTAGTGGGGTGCTGTTCATAGCGCAATTGCCCAGGTGGATTGTTTTTGCGGTTTTCCTGGTCAATGTGTAGGTTGACACCTGTTACTTGGAAAATTTCACTAGCGTGACTGCGACCGCCATCATTCGCGGTGCTATTGCGCGATTCATTGTGGGCGCCTGGGTTGACGCGAACTCTGCGGCCATCTGTGGCGACGTACTGACCAGTCAAGGCAACGTCAGTTATTAGGCGCGCGGCATCTGACGGATTGCGTGTGTACATGCGGGTTTCTACTGTGGCCATACTGCAGGTGTTATGAGCACCCTGGCCTATGGTGGTGGGGTCAGCTGCCTGTCTTATGATCTGTTCTGCCAGATCTTTTCTTTGTTCTGGTTTCAAAGGTTTGTCGCCTTTTGCGACAAGCAGACGATCAATCTCCTTATATGTTTTGGCAATTTCAGTGGGGCTGAGTTTATCGCGTTCGGCACGCTCTTCAAAGAGGCGCATGTTCTCTCTAAATTGCGCCAGTTTGGCTGGGTCGTCTTTGAATCTTTCTTCAACCTGCTTAGTTAGCTTCTCTTTGGCTTCTTGAAGCTTTTGCTCTTGAGGTTTAGCATCGGCAGCTTTATCCCCGGGCACCTTCACCCGGTCACCTGGATGGAGAGGATGGCTTGCGTCCTTCCAGCCATTGAGCTGGACGATTTCTTTTATTAATTTCTCTGTGTCTTGGGGCGTGCGGTCTTTACCAGCCAACTGTTTAGCGATTCTAGCCGCGCCGTCACCAGGCTTGACTATATATTCGTCAATAACAGCTTTATCCGATTTTGCATTGCTACTTAAGGTATGAGCTTGGTAAATGTCTACTGTGCCCAAGTCTAGTGAATTCATGTCGGCTGCGGGTGATTTACCTGCCAGAAAAATGCGATTATCTTCGTGCCTAGTAATCACTTCGCGGCCCAGCACGCTGTCGCTCTGGTCAGCCACTTGCTCGGGCCTTTTCTCTCCTTTGACGTCTATTTCCATTTTATAGACTTAAGAGCATTTAGGCTTGCTGCAGTGTTTTTGAAGAACTCTGCTGTAGGAGCCTGAAAAGTAATCTCTTGAACGGCACTGCCGGTGCCATCAGAATCAACAAAGACGGTGCGGGCTGAGAGGCCATGGTGCGGATAGCGGCCTTCAATTGTGAGAATACGCTTGCCGTTCAAGTCTTCTGTTCGGGCGGAGTTTATTTTGAAGTCTTCTTTGTTCGAGCGGTTGGCACCGAGCACTTGATGCAAGCTCTCTAACTCTTGTGGTGCCAAAACATGTGGTGGCCGTTCTAAGGTCTCATGAAAAGCCCTAGAGCTTTCTGCTCCCATGCGCCGTCCGCGATACTCAAAATAGAATTTGACATTGGCATTTGAGCTTAGGTGATACTCTTGAAAGCTGTTATTAGCGAATGTGCCACCAACTGTCTTGCCTTTTTCAAAACCCGCAGGCATAGACATGCTTGAGATTTGACCACGGTCGATAACTTCTATACCGCTTGCATTGCGACCGATGGCGTTGCCATCTTTACCGTCTTTGCCATCTTGCATCAACTCGTCAAAGAGCCTACGTCTTTGCTCTTCAGCAGCGTCGCGACGTTCCATTTTTATTGGTTCACTCTTTATCTGAATATCTTCCAGCGGGCCCATTATCATTTCCTACTTAGTGTGTGTGTGTGTGTGTTTGCTCTAGGTTATTTTCTTGCTTTTAGCCGATCGCGGATGGCTTTTATTTCTTCAGGAGTAAAGCCCTTAAGTGATTCCATTAGTTCCGCTACACCTTGCTCGAACTGCGGTCTACCGATCTCATTCCATTGACCGTTTCTCTTTGTGATCGCTCGAATTGCGATCATGGTATCAATCTGGTAGTTAATTGCCTCCTTATAGCTATCGTTATTCAGCATACCAGCCTTATGTTGCTCTCTTAGCACTCTGAAAAATGCGCCTGGTTCTAGGCTATTCATTGTCGTCTGCAGTTTTTTTGTGGCAGCGATGAAGTCTTTGCCATCGGGCATTTTCGCTATTTCTTTCGATATGCGGACTACTTCTTTCTCGAAGTCTGCTTTTGAGATTTTTTCATCTAGTAACCTTAGCCTAGCGAGATCAAGTTCTTTGACTCGGTCTGGATGACCAGCATCATTGGCCGCTTTTACGTCCTTCTCTAACTGCGTGATAGCATCTGTTTTGCCTCTGACTGCTTGGTATAGCTCATGTACCGATACTGGTTTACTGGCGTCGTGGTCGAGGCCTTTGCCCCACTGATTGTCGATGGTAACTTTTGCAGGAGGTCCGGGGGTATAGTCTGTAATCGTTACCACGTGGCCGCCACCGGAACCTCCCGCTCTTCCTGCGCCTGAATCGGTCCAGAATGGTTCCACACTTGTATCAATTGCAACTATCAACGGCATTTTGCCGTTCTTTTTTGCTTCAGCTAAAGCAGCATTTAGCTCCTTCTCCGAGCTGATTCTTTTCACTCCATCTGACTTATCAGTAACCGCTGAGTCATGGGCAATAACAATGCCGCTTTCATATTTGCCGGTGATACTAGAGTAAACATCGCGCAAATTACCGAGGTTTGATGTATAGATTCCCGGGTTTGTGTCTAAGACTTTTGGTGGTTTGCTGCCGTAATCGATGATGCGCTCGCCCGTGTCACCGGAGCCTGGCACTGTGGGATGCTGTTCGTAGCGTAGCTGCCCGGGCGGGTTAGTTCTTCTATTTTCTTGGTCGATGTGCAGGTTCACGGCCGTGACTTGGAAAATTTCACTGGCGTGACTGCGCTGACCGTCCAAAGTGTTGCGATTGCGCGATTCGTCGTGGGCACCGGGGTTGACTCTTACTTTGCTACCGTAGCTAGAGACATATTGACCAGTCAAGGCGACGTCAGCTACAAGGCGAGCGGCATCGGACGGATTGCGTGTGTACATACGAGATTCGACTGTAGCCATATTGCAGGTTTTATGACGGCCCTGGTCAATAATGGTGGGGTCTGCTGCCTGTCTCATTATTTGTTCGGCCAAGTCTTTGCGTTGTTCTGCTCTAAGAGGCTTATCGCCCTTGGCTTCGAGTAATCGATCAATTTCTTTATAGGTTTTGGCAATTTCAGTGGGGCTGAGATTGTCTCGTCCGGCACGCTCTTCAAAGAGCCGCATATTCTCTTTGAACTGTTTTAGTTTGGCTGGATCGTCTTTGAATTTTTCTTCGGCGTGCTTGATTAGCTGTTCTTTTGCTTCTTTCAGCTTCTCTTTATCAGGCTTGGCTTCAGCTGTTTTGTCGCCGGGCTTGACTAAACTTTCGACTATAACTGGCTTATCGGTCTTTTCTTTCTCTGGTTTGGACAGTTCAATTTTCGTTTCATTTAGGTTTTTGGTGTCGAGAGAATTTGGTGGTTTGAAGTCTAGCT
>CALRJJ020000114.1:0-10347 GCA_943367505.1 Flavobacterium psychrophilum
GGTATGATTCCGCAGAATATGGTGAATAAACAGCTGAAAGAAGCTATGCCAGCGGTAATGGCTAATGTTAAAGCGGGAGCTGAAGCAATGGTTGTGCAAGTTTCGGTAAAATAAGTTTTGCGGCTGGCAATCATTTCTCTCGTGCAAGAATATGCAAAAAAAAGTAGTTTCCGGGGAAACTACTTTTTTGTCTTATAACCTTTTAGAAACTAGAACGAATGGGTTCTCAATACTTCGGCGCGCCAGGTGTAGTAGAGAACTTTCCAGACACCATCTTCTTTGATCATGACTACATCAAGGGTGCAAGGAACTTGTCGGCCGTGGTCGACTGTAATTCCTGAGCCTTTCATGGTGCAGCGGTCGCCTTCCATAAATTCCACAGTTATATTTGGCTTGTAGACGTATCCGATTTTCAGGCGTTTTAATTCGTCATCAGCCCTGGTGCCATTGGTTTGCAGCAGTGGAAGTCGCGTAGATTTAAACCAGTATGAGGCGACCTGCGGCAATTTTTTTGCATAGTACAAGTCTTTTATATAACGGTAGAAGGTCAACCTCGGCTGACTGTCGCAGAAGGCTGGTTTAATTGCGCCCAGCAATAATGCCGTGAGGGCAAATACTACAACCAGACATTTCTTTGCGGACATTATGAACACCCCTTGTACTGACTAGATTTTGGTTTTCGCCAGTTTTCGCGAATACACTGGCGTCAGCCAATGGGCGTATTGTTCTACTTCTCCCCGACAGATCTTGGTGTATTTGTCTTTGATCATCGTTGAAATAGGACCGGCGACACCGGTGCCGACTGGCCGTCTATCTATTTCAATGATAGGGGCAATCTGGGCACCCGTGCCACAGAAAAATAGTTCGTCAGCAATATAAAGTTCGCTTCTGTCTATTTGCCTTGACTCGGCCTTGAGACCTAGCTCAGCTTCGGCAAATTCCATGATCGTGCGGCGAGTAACCCCTTCTAATATATTTTCGTAAGAAGGAGTGGTTATCAGCCTGCCGTTCTTAACCATGAATACATTCATGGCTGAACCCTCTGAGACGTGACCATTTTCAGATAAGACAATACAATCGTCAAAACCGGCCATGACTGCGTCTGTTTTAGCTAGAGCGGTGTTGGCATAAGCGCCAACAATTTTTGCTCGGGCCGGAATGGCGTTGTCTTCTACTCTTCTCCAGCTCGAGATTTGTACTTTTAGTCCACCAGCGCCGTGGAAATAATCACCGAAAGGTACGGTGAAAATGCACATATCAGAAGGATTATTATCGAGGCTGGGGCCAACGCGGTGAACGGTTTTGTAGGCAGTGGGACGAATATAAGTATCAGTTCTTGGAGCGTTCTTCTTTACCAACTCCACGACGATTTTGCAGAGTTCATCAACCGATTGCGGCACCTGCAGATACATGATTTTCATGCTGTCGGACATACGCTCGAAATGTTCTCTTAGTCTGAAGAGGTACATTTCTTCTTCTTTCTCGTTCCAGTAGCCTCTGATGCCTTCAAAGACAGCGGTTCCGTACATGAATGAGTGATTCATGATGCTGATTTTGGCATCTTCGATTGGAACAATGTTTCCTTGGAAGAATGCGTACGTTTTTTGCTCTGTCACCGGCATCTCCTTACTTTCTTAGATTATTACTCTTTTTGACCTTTGCAGTACAAAATCCGATCTTCGATGGTTCGTCTCTGTCCTGAATCTGGTTTCAGTTCAACATAGCGGGTGAAGGCATTGGCTGCTTCGGCCCACTCTTTATCACTCTCTTGCAGTACTCCAAGCTCATAGAAACCGTCAGCATAGTTAGGCTCTACTTCAGTAGACCGCAAAAATTCGGTTTTCGCTTGATCAAGCTTACCCAAGCGCTTTAAGGCGCGGCCAAGAGCCGTGTGGCAAGCTCCAGAATTGGGGTACTTCTTAATTTTGCTCTCGAATATAGCTGCTGCTTTTTCTGATTCACCAATGGCCAGTAAATGATTGGCGTCTTTAAGGGCCACGTCCCAGTTCGGGTCGCCCTTGGCCTGCGCAGGCAGACCAAGAGCGCTAGACCCGATTGCTAGTAGACCTGAAGCAAACGCTACAGCAAGTAATTTTGCAGTGAAGGCTCTCATTGTTTTCAGTTACTTTGTAGTTGGAGTGGTGACTGATCTAACGGCTTCTTTGATGACGTTCTTAGCGCCATTCTTAAGAATGGTACCAGTGGCATTAAAGGATCTTCCTACTGAGCTAGGGTCGCTACCAGGCACTGGTGAAACTACAATGGCTGAAACTTCCATAGATACTTTCTTGACAGCATCACCAACTCTCGCGCCTGAGCCTTTGACAATGCTTCCGGTAGAAGAGTCTTTGTCTACAGCGTCAATGTTTAGAACGGCGATTGTATTGGTGAGGGTTTTGATTACTTTACCGGTATCTGGATCGTTGATAGTTTTGTAAGGACGAAGTACTTGCAGCTTATCGCCAACAGCCAGGCCATTTATTTTGCCGACGTTGAGGGTAATTTGACCACCAGTGACATCGGCGATTTTGCCTTCGACATTGGCTGCAGCAATTGATTGTCCGTCAGGAATTTTATTGGCAGCAGCAATTAATTGACCGCCCATTTCTTCAACTGATTGCAAGGTAGCCTCACCAGCGATTGACGAAGCGAAATCAGAAGAGTCCATGTCAATGCCAAGAGCGCCGGTGCTACTGCGCTTAGATTCGCCAGAGCCGTGCACAGCAGCTAGAATTTCAGAAGTGTTGATGTCGATGATTTTGGCGTCCACAGCAACTTTAACTTTGCTCTTGCTTGACTTAAAACCGCCTAACATGCCGCCGATGCCACCAACGTAAGGTATGCCAGGAATGTATCCTGTGGGCAAACCGCTTGTGCTCATGGTTTTGGTTTCGTAGCCAAATTGAGTGACTGTACCAGTGATGATGGCATCAACGCTCAAAATTTTACCGATCTTACAGGCTGTAGCTGGGTCAGCCCGGTCTGATACTGAGAGATTTTGCTCTTTCAAGATAGATTCGAGCATTTGTCTGTCGACTACCGAATAAGTTCCGTCGTTGACAAGTTTCGTTGTAAGCAAGCTAACAATACCTTTGCCAACGTCATAGTTGCCGGTGTATTGGTTCACTGCACCGTACTCAAAAGGCATGATCGCGATGCGGCGCTTGGTCGAAGCAAAAGCCTGCGGTATATTGCTGGATGCCATAACAAATAACGCCAGTACTAGCGCTGCTGTCTTTCGGAACTTCATCTGTCACTCCTTGTTCGTGCCCAACTTGTAAGCTCAGCGTAAGGCCAAGCGAGGCTCTAAATCTCTGCTTAGAGTCTACTGGATTAACGCCCTTCCTCTGAATAATAGGAATCGTTAGGCGATTTATTTTTGGCTAATGTGTCTTAATGAGCCTTTTTGGCCGGTCTGGCCATCAGGGCCCGATATGAGGCGATTTTCTGTTTAGCTAGTTTTGAACGCTTGCTTTTGCTGCTGACATCTTTCAGGATGGCAATAGCTTCGCTGTAGCGACCCTTTGATGCCTTCCCAGCTGAGGCCTTCAGTCTTTCTAGGGCATCGAGTTCCATTTCAAACTCGTCTATTAGATCTCGCACATCTTTAAAGTGTGGAGTGTCAGGAGTTATGGGCCGGAGCAGAGCAATTGCTTCTTCATATTGGTCACTGTCGGCTAGATTCTGCCCCTTAATAATCCGCTCCCGGGTCTCCATTTCTACAATCACAGCATTTTGTATCGGTCCTACAACTCTCTGCGAGGCTGAATTGATAACGTCACGTGCGGCGTTGTCGACTAGCTTTTTGTTCAATTGGCTGGCGCCGCCAACGGAAAAGTCTTGGTTGTATTTTTGTACAGCTACGGTGTTCAAGATTTGACCACCAGCGGTTTTAGTTATCACTGAACCGTTGTAGCGAATTGAGCCAGAGGCGGGGTCAAGTTGTTCAGTGATATTGCAAACAATGTACCAGTCAGGGTTGACTGTACTGACGACAACGTCACTTAAATTGCTCAGCGAATTAGTGACGCGGTCAACGATTTCTTGCTCAATACCGCTGCCGCTGGCTGAGACCACAGCTATTCTGACTGGGGGAGCGGCCCAGGCGGAGGTGATGGCATAAGCACTGGTTACCAAAACTGTAGCTGCTGTGAGGAGCAGTTTAGCTAGAATTCTCATCCTCGAAACTTCCTTATTTACTCGCCTTTGTCCATGGCCTGGTTTGCTAAAAGATCGGCTTCCTTATTGTATTCACGTCGTACGTGCTCAATATTGAACTTCTTAAATTGTCGCTGCAGTCTTTTTACTTCGTTGAAGAGGGGAATTAGTCCCTCATTTTTGCAACGGTATTGACCTTTGATTTGTTTGACGATTAGTTCCGAATCCATCCGTACTTCAACTTCTGAAAAGCCCATGGTGAGGGCCTTTTCCAGGCCGATTAAAAGGCCTGTGTATTCGGCAACGTTATTGGTGGCAATACCAACAAATTTAGACAAACTTGCTAAGACTTCACCGTCGATGCTGCCTGATTTGACTACAGCGCCGCAGCCTGATGGGCCAGGATTGCCCCTGGAGCCACCGTCGGCGAATACTACTGCTACTGAACTCTTAGTTTCTAGCTCTGTCATTTCTTACCAGTGGCTCCTAGTTGCTCTGCCACAATATTTTTGAACCGTGCTATAGCTTCGTTGATTTTAGCTGGTTCTTTGCCGCCTGCTGCAGCAATGTCATCGCGTCCACCGCCTTTGCCGCCAACAATTGCTGCTACTTCGCCAACGGCTTTGCCGCTCTTGAAGCCTTGTTTGACTAACTCAGGAGAAGCAGCCACTACCAGGCTGACATTGTCACCTTGTGAGGAAGCGAGTAGGCATAGGGTATTGGCATGGTTAGCTTTGATACTCTCGGCAATAAGCTTCAGTGACTGGCCACTCAACTCGGGAATGACGCAGGCGATTATCGAGGTCGAACCAACTTTCTCGGCCTTAGCGACAATGTCGGCAACACGACTGAGAGCTAGCTTCTCTTCTAGCATTTGCAGTGCTTTTTCTTTTGCTTTCAGGTCACTTTGCAAACGTTCAATTTGAGCCACCATTTCTGCTGGCTTAACTTTGAGCTTATCTGTAGCATCACCAAGATATTTCAATTGGTCGGCTATAAAGTTCCAGGCACGGGGGCCAGAGTAGGCCTCTATTCTGCGAGTACCTTGAGCGACGCTACCTTCAGAGATGATTTTGATCTGCCCGATTTCTGCGGTGTTAGCCACGTGGGTGCCACCACAAAACTCAAGAGAGAAGTCGCCCATTTTAACGACCCGCACCACATCTCCGTATTTTTCTCCGAACATGGCAATGGCACCTGTGGCCTTGGCTTCGTCGATAGACATTTCTTGGGTGACAACATCACTATTAGAGCGTACCCATTCGTTCATCAAGGCTTCAACTCGGGCTAAATCTTCTTTGCTTGGTTGCTTGTCGAGGGTGAAGTCGAAGCGCATGGCGTTGGGGCCAACTTGTGAACCAGCCTGAACAACCTGCTTGCCGAAGATTTCGCGGATTGCAGCATGGAATACGTGAGCAGTGGAGTGGTGCAGTATGGTAGCAACTCGTCTGGCTTTATCAACCATCGAATGCAAGGCTTGCCCGGCTTCAATGGCACCGGCTATAGTGCGCACTCTGTGAATGTGGAGACCTTCATGTTTTTTCGTGTCGAGCACCTGCAGCCTAGCATCAGGGTTTTCTAGTATGCCCGTATCACCAAGCTGACCGCCGGATTCGCCATAAAAAGGTGTTTGATCGAGAATAATATCGACCTCGTCTCCTTCGTTAGCTACCTCGACCAGCTTGCCATCTTTTAGTACTGCTAATACTTTGCTGTTGTCTTCTTGTTTTGAGTAGCCCGTAAATTTAGTGGTGCCGTGTTGCTTTAGAACTTCACCTAAAGCATTTTCGCCGGTCATAATCACATTGAATTTATTTACTGAAGAGACAGCTTCATGCTTGCTTCTAGCCTGAGCGAAAGCCTCCATGTCTACTTTCTTGCCTCTCTCTAAGGCTATTTCAGCAGTTAATTCGATGGGGAAGCCGAAGGTGGCATATAAGTTGAAAGCTTCTTCACCAGCTACTGTGGCATCCGGACGGTTGAGAATCTCTTCTAATAAGGCAGAGCCTCTGTCTATAGTTTTAGAGAAGCGCTCTTCCTCTTCCTTAATTACTCGCGTAACCTGCTCTTGATTGGTTACTAGCTCGGTATAGACTTTGCCGTAGATATCTACAACTACTGGCACAAGCTTGTAGAGGAAAGGTTCAGTGATGCCCAGCAAGCGGCCAAAGCGTGCTGCTCTTCTCAAGATAAAGCGCAGAACATAGCCGCGACCAATATTGCTCGTTCTCACTCCGTCGGCAATGAGGAAGCTAATACAGCGAGCGTGGTCGGCAATAATTTTTAGATAGCTGTCTTGTTTCCAGGTTGGTGATGACGCTTGCGACTCCCACGAACCTGATATGGCACCACCAGTGTATTTGACCCCAGAAAGCTCGCTAACTTTTTCCAGGATGGGCATAAATAGGTCAGTTTCAAATGTGTTGTTTTTGCCTTGTTTTACTAAGGCAATACGCTCTAGGCCCGCGCCGGTGTCAACGTTCTTGTTGGCAAGGGGCGTGAATTTGCCATTTTCGTCTTTGAAAAGCTCCATGAACACTAAGTTCCAGATCTCTAGATAACGGTCGCCGTCCACGCCGTTGTAACAATAATCTTCGAAACTTTCTGGTCCATAGGCTTCACCGCGGTCATAAAAAATTTCAGAGCATGGTCCGCATGGACCAGTTGGGCCTGGTGGACCCCAGAAGTTATCTTTTCGGCTCATTCTGAATATGCGATCGAGGGGCACGCCTACTTGTTTGTGCCAAATATCTGCCGCTTCGTCATCCGCTGGGTTTTGTTCGTCTCCCTTGAAAACTGTCACATAGAGCTTGTCTGGCTCTAAGCCAAGTTCTTTGGTGACGAATTCCCAGGCCCAAGGAATGATTTCTTTTTTGAAGTAATCGCCAAAGCTGAAATTGCCAAGCATTTCGAAGAAGCTGTGGTGTCTTGATGTGCGACCGATATTCTCGATATCAGAGTCTTTGCCGCCAGCGCGGGCGCATTTTTGAACAGTGACAACCCTTGGCGGGTTGGTTGGTTCAGCCTGACCTAAGAAAATTGGTACAAATTGCACCATGCCTGCGGAAGTCAGTAGTAAAGTGGGGTTGTCTGGGATCAAGCTCGAGCTGGGCTTGTGCAGATGTCCGCGTTTATCTTTGAAGTATGAAACGAACTTTTCGCGAATCTCGCTGCCCGAAAGCGTCATAAGGTCCTCCCTGACATGGTTGGCACAACCATTTCATCTAAATGCATGCAGAAACAGCGATTATAGCTCACATTGATCCTAGTTATCGCCTCTAAACTAAGAGTCGCTCGCTAGCTCTTAATGGGGCCGATTCACAGTGCCTTAATTATGTTGAAAATGGCCGGCTCAATCTGCTAATCTTTACCTAGCCGTTACGCTATATTTGTGCTTCTACGGGCATCCAGAGGCTATTTTAAGTTGAAGCTCAAGAAAGTCCTTGTCGTTCATAAAAAATCAACTTACCAGATTCAGGCTGAAGAACATAAAGAGTCCCGCTTCCTCAAGTTGATTGCGGAAGGCAACGAAGTCGTAAATCGTGTTCGCCTGGCCCACGAAGAACATGTTGATACTTTGGCCCGGGTCGAAGATGAATTATCTAGCCGTGGTATTTCTTACCAGTCTTTGAGTCGCTCTCAGGTAGCAGAGACGGTAGAAGACGTTGATCTTCTAATTTCTGTTGGTGGCGATGGTACCTTCTTAGATGCTTCTCATGCCCTGAAGGATGTTCCAGCTCTTGGTGTTAATTCGTCGCGATCCTCTAGTTTCGGCCACTTTTGTATGGCCAATCGTGAGAATTTTTCCTCAATCTTAGATCAGATAGAAACTGAGATGATTGCCCCTCTCAGTATCTTGCGCTTGGGCATCGAAATCAATGGTGAGCCCATAAAAGAGCTAGTTTTAAATGAGATTTTGGTGGCGCATAGTTCTCCAGCTGCCACCAGTCGCTATTTAATTGAAGTGGGCGAGCATAAAGAAGAACAGCGTTCATCTGGCATCTGGGTTAGCACCCCAGCTGGCTCTACTGGCTCTTTGCGCTCGGCTGGTGGCGCTATCATGGGTTTGCCTGAACGTAAATTTCAATATAAAGTACGCGAAGCTTGCATGAGACCTGGACAAAGCTGGCAGCTGCTAGAGGGCATTTTAGAGCAAGACCAGAGTATGCGCATAGTCAGTGAAATGCGCACGGGCGAAGTCTATATTGATGGACCGCACATTATTCATACACTAACTCTTGGGGATGAACTGGTAATTAAACCGTCTCATGATTTGAGAGCCTTCATTCACTCAAGCGTAAACGATGTCTTTTTGAAGGCAAAACACTAAAATCTAAGTTCTCATTTGCAGGTAGAAAAAATGACCGATGACGGCAAACTTACAAGCTCAGACCATGCCGCCATATTGGTTGCCCAGCTTACTGCAGCGACCATTCGTCGCTTGGGCTTAGGTCTTGGTTCTAATCTACCGGGTCGCTTGGCGCGAAAGTTATCGCCGACTGTCTTAAGTCATCTCTCGGCTCAGACTGCTCGCGGGGTCATAGCTGTTACCGGAACCAATGGTAAAAGCACTACCAGCGGTATCCTCTCCTCTATTTTGCGCACCGCTGGTTTTACTTTCGCTCACAACCGGCAGGGAGCAAATCTAGTCACTGGTATTACTGCCTCTTTGATTGAATCTTCTAATTGGAAAACAGGCATTGCCGCAGATTTGTGCTTGTTTGAGATTGACGAGGCCGCCCTACCGGTAGTGGCAAAAGAAGTGAAGATCGGTAGTGTAGTTGTCACTAATTTATTTCGTGATCAACTTGATCGTTTTGGCGAGCTTGATACCACTGCCCGCTTGATTAATGCTGGTATCAACCAGAACGAGTCTATGGCAATACTTAATAGTGATGATCCCAATGTTAGCCAATTGGCACCAGATGTGGCTCATCTCTTCTTTGGACTTGAGAATATCTTGCCGTCTTCCAATGACGAATCTAATTCTAGTTCTGAGTCTAGCAAACTGGTTTCGGCTACTTCTAATATGGAGCTATCTTATTGCGGTAAGTGCGGTAAGGAAATCAGCTATACCACCGTCTTCTATGGCCAGATAGGTCACTGGTATTGCCAGGGCTGTGACTTTAAGCGACCTGTACCAAAGGTGGTAGCCCGAGATGTAGAGGTAGCTGCTACCCAGAGCCGCTTCAAACTTGTCATCGAAGGCAAAATTGAAGAGTGCGTTTTGCCTCTGCCCGGCTTGTTCAACGTCTATAACGCTTTGGCTGCCGCGGCTGCCGCCTATCATCTTGGTGCGAGCCGTGAGGCTATTCGCTATGGTATGAAAGAATATTCCACCCTTTTTGGACGGTCCGAAAGACTGACCATTGAAGGTAAGTCAATTATCGTGCAACTGATAAAGAATCCAGCTGGGGCAACCCAGGCCCTGGCCTCATGTGTCAAAGATAGCAAGGCCAAAGTTTTGATCGCCATTAACGATAACCTGGCCGATGGTCGTGATATCTCCTGGCTCTGGGACGCAGACTTTGAGCAACTTGCCGCTCTCAAGAATGGCACAATGATTGTCAGCGGGCAAAGGGCTGAAGATATGGCAGTCAGGCTTAAGTATGCTGGAATTAGCTCGGATCAAATAGCCACAGTACCAAAGTTGGCTCAGGCCTTGCGACAGGGAATTGATAGCCTGACCGAGGGTGAGACTCTTTGGTTAATGCCGACCTATACTAATTTGCTCGACTTACAAAAAATTCTCAAAGCTATGGGATATTCCATGAACTGCACCTAGATAACGGTTTTGCTGTTTTTTCTGGCGTAATCTTGGGGAGATTTTGGCGGCGACATGTACGCTTTATCTCGAAATCGGGCAAAACGATTATGACTGCTAAATACTAGAGTCTGATAATAAATTGAGGGGATTGGTTTGGCATGAGCCCAGGTGCAAAAAATCCGAAGGCAAAAGACAGTTCGCTTTTTGGTGGCGGAGAGAGTCTTGTCGGCAAAACAATTGATCGATTTGAGATTCAAGAACAGCTTGGTGAAGGCAGCTTGAGCGTTGTTTACCGGGCTTACGATAAAGAATCACAAGGCACTGTTGTAATCAAGATTATTCATAAGCAGCTATTGTCTAGTATCAAGAACTTGAAAAAGTTCGAGCAAAAACTGCGTGCCTTGATGGCTCTGGATGACCCG
>CALRJJ020000115.1:0-10339 GCA_943367505.1 Flavobacterium psychrophilum
CAAAAGTATGGGAGCGCAACTCATCCATAGTTCTCTCTAAAGCAGACTTACTGACGTCTTTATCCAAATGCTTAAACGCCAAAACAAACTCTTCTCCTCCCCAACGTCCTCTTACATCTTCACTACGAAAGCGACATTTTAGAAGTTGACCAAGGTGCATCAATACTCGGTCACCGGCTAGATGACCATAAGTATCGTTGATACTCTTGAAATGATCTAAATCGATTATGGCCAAGGTGAACAAAAACTGGTGCCTTTTTGCCTCAGAAATAAAAGCATTTACCTGTTCGTTGAAAGCTCTGCGCATAAGCAGGCCTGTTAGTCCATCGCGATCGGCTCTTTCGCTGAGCATGCGGGCTCGCTCTAGCTTAACTTTTACGCGCATGAGAAGCTCTGGAGCAGCAACGGGTTTTGGCAAATAATCATCACCACCACTAGCGAAAGCTTTGAGCCGTGTCTGCAAGCCAGTTTGAGCGGTAAGAAAAATGATAGGTATATCGCGAAACGACGGATGCGCTCGCAACAACTGACAGATATCGACACCACTAACATCTGGCATGACAATATCAAGCAAAATTAGCTCGGGCTGGAAATCATGAATTGTTTGAATTAAGTTAGATGTTTCATGGAGAGTTTTCACCAGCATGCCTTCTCGACCGAGAATATTGCGTACAATATCGGCAAAATCTTCGTCATCATCAATTACCAAAATTCTTGAGCGACCGCCATGCCTTGCCGCCACCAGATATTCTATGGCCTCATCAAGCTTCTTCTCCTTAATAGGACTAGCCAAACTCAATGACATTCCGGCATGTGTAGCGCTACCGAGTTCTTCTTTGATCATGCTGTCAGTAATGAAACCAACTGGCAAGTTGTCTTTACCTGGCAAAACCCTCAGCCGTCTAGCCAAGTCTAACCCAGTCTTCTTCTTATCGCTCTGAAGCTCAATCAAAGCGGCATCGAGCATACTATTCTTCGCCAGACTTACGGCTCGATCGTGATCTGGCTCGCGAATCAATTTCACCGCAAGGCCTTGCAAGGCTTTTCTAGCAGATTGGTGCTCTGCCTCTGAAACTACTAATATTCTGATTCCAGAGAAATCATCACGATCGGGATCATCGTCTTCAGAAGAAGAAGAAGAAGAAGAAGAAGTCACAAAGGAGGCTTCTTTAACAGACCGTGACACAATTGAAATCTGAGCCTTAGACTCGAATTCAGACTCTAGCTTTGACTCAATTTCAGTCGATATAAACTCTGACTCGATTGAACTGCCATGGCTACTTTCGACTTTAGCTTCATTGTTAAGCAAACTAGTCGTCAAAGAATCAACATAAAGACGTCTTGACTCTCGACTCATATCAGCAACCAAATTGACTAACAGCTGAGCCGCCTCTGGCATCCAATCAGCGGGAGAATTTATGTGCACCAACAACTGATCTTCTAATCTACGAGCGCTCTCTGCCAGACCGGCTAACTCGAAGGAGCCGGCTGTGCCCTTACAGTTGTGAGCTAGTCGTCTAGCATCATTGAGTTCAGGCAGACTCCACTTTTCTGTGTGAACAGCACAAAGTGCCGAGAGTTTATCTAATTTGTAAGGAAATCCCTGAATATACTCGAAGACCAATTTTTGCCGCCAATTAGGACTGGCCTCATCCTTACTTCTCGTTTCATTCTCATTAGGCGCAGCCAGCAGCAACTCTACTTGTGCTTGAAAGACCTCAGCAACTATTGGCCGATATGCCACCCATGACACCTTCAGAGTGCGCGTCAAATTGTTGTAGATATCTGGAGGAAGAAGTGCACTTCTAACCAATACCATTTTGACTTTCTTCGAAATCTGTCTGACTTTCTGTGCCAGACCTAAGCCATCGATGTCTTGAAGCTCGTCACCAATGATTACTAGTTCGCAAGAAACGCTGTCTATCGCTTCAATTAACTCAGCGCCAGACTCAAAAGTAGAAACGACAAAGCCTTTTCTGGACAAAATACTCTTGATCAGGTCGGTCAGACCAGCATCTTTGTCAGCCAGAAACACTTTCCGATTCAAAAGACTCTCCAGCTCAATCACAGTAGAGTAAAGCCTCTAAAAGACTTACCCACGATTGGCCTGAGTTAACCCATGGAAGCAATTGAACGAATTTATACCTAAGACAATCGAAAACTCGCTACATGCTTGAAATTCGCCTAGCTCTAGCAAGATCAGCCTGCGCAGCAGAAATATTGCCGCTAGCCTGATAGCACTTAGCCCGCAACAAATAAGCTTTCTTCGCCGAATCTGGCTCTTCATCAATGGCTGCAGTAAAGTCTTTCACGGCTTTTACCTTTTCACCAAGCTTCAAAAATGCTTCGCCGCGACAAGTCATAGCGTCTGTGTCATCCGGTGCAAATTTCAAAATCTTTGTGTAGTCGCTTATGGCCTCGGGCAATCGATTGAGACGAAGCATAATGCCTGCGTGCAATTTATAGCCAATGTCATTTTTCGGCTCTATCTCCATAATTCTCTGATAGTCAGAAGCGGCATCGTTCCATTTTCCGAGTTGCTCATAGGCCGAAGCTCGCAGGCGCATACAACCTGTCTCGTATCGATTAACTGCAATCAGAGCGGTGTAATCGGCAATGGCTTGTTGATATTTCTTTGACCCCGAAAAGCAAGCGCCCCGTTTGCGCAAGAACTCCTCATTCTTAGGCTCATTCTTGAGTAGCCAGGTAAATTCAACAATTGCCTTGTCATAATTTTCGGCTCCGGCATAAATCTCAGCTAGAGCCCAATGCACAACCTTACTCTGAACAGGCGTCTTCGGCAGACGTGCCAGAGTTTTAAAAGCCATGGCGTTATTGTCAGACTCAGAGTACAGCATAGCCAAGGAACAATAGGGCTCTTCTAAAGCAGGGTTGCGCTTAATAGCGGCTTCATAGTCGGCAGCTGCCAAACTGATGTCGTCGGATTCTCCAGAACACTTCCTAAGTGCCTCCCCGCGATAGAAATAAAGCCAAGCGTTTGTAGGTTCGAGAGCTATAGCCTTGTTAAGCAGCGGCACTGCTTGCTCACAATGCAACAATCTTATGAGATCAATCGCCTTTATCGTGAGCGACCTGGCCTGACTAGACTTAGGGCCGGTTCTTGCAAATGAAACGCTTGTGGCATCCACAGGTGTCGACTGCGCATGTAACGGCTCACCATTAACTAGCCCTGTCACTGCCGCCAGAAAAACAATAACAGCGGAATTTTGGAGGCTGCTTCTTAAACTAGACATGAATAACCTCCTCTGACTGAAATAAAGCCAAGTTTCTGACAACTAGGTCGCGACCAAAGAATTTGGTGGCATTATGAGACTAAAAGGCTAACACACTGCAGCTTCTACATGTCAATACCAAGTACTAGCGTGACCAAACAGTAGTCACTTGCAAATGATTAAAGAGATGCTGCACAGTCAAACTATGTGTTTGAAATGACTTTACCCGAGGTATGACCCATAGTGCAATCAGATAATGTGGTCATGGCAAAAATTCTTATAGTTGATGATGATGCCTCAATGGCCGAAGGTGTTTTAGATTGGCTTGAACACGAAGGTCACACCGCAGACCATGCGCTTGATGCAGAAGACGCTAAGTCTGTACTTGAGTTTAACTGCTATGACGTCATAATTTTAGACGTTGGTTTACCTGGCAAAATGTCCGGATTTGACTTATGTCAATATATAAGGGCCCAATCCATTGATTCAATGATTCTTCTGCTGACAGGTCGGCAAACTATCAATGATAAAGTCACTGGTCTAGAGTACGGCGCCGACGACTATATGACCAAGCCTTTTGATCTTAGAGAACTTACAGCCAGGCTGCATGCACTGACGCGCAGAAGCCGTCAAAAAATCGAAGAAGTTCTCACTTATCAACATTTCGCTCTAGACACTAGTTCACACACCTTAAGGGTTGCTGGGAATGTAGTGCATCTATATCGCAAGGAGTTTTCAATTTTAGAGCACCTAATGCGTCACCCAGAACAAGTGATAAGCTCTGAAACTCTGATAAAAAGTATATGGCCAGCATCTGCTGCAGTTTCAGCCGAAAATGTAAGAACTTGTATTGCCAGAATTCGTCGAGCGACTGATGTTCCTGGCTTACCTAAAATCATACAAACGGTGCCAGGACTGGGTTATAGAATATGGTTAGAGCAATAGCAACTGATACTAAAGAAGCTAGCTACATTCTAGAAATACGCTTGGCCTTGGAAAGATCGGCTTCGGCAGCAGAGATGTTGCTGTTAGACTGATAGATTTTCGCTCTCAGTAAATAAGCTTTCTTCGCAGACTCAGGCTCAGCATCAATAGCAGCAGATAAGTCTTTTAGAGCTTTTACCTTGTCCCCTAGCTTTAGATAAGCCTCTCCACGACTAGTCAAAGTGTCAATGTCATCTGGCGCAAATTTCAACACCTTTGTATAATCGCTTATAGCCTCGGGCAAGTGATTAAGACGAAGCATAATGGCTGCATGAAAGACATAACCTTTATCATTTCTAGGATTGAGCTCAATGATGCGCTGATAGTCAGAAGCAGCTTCATTCCATTTGCCAAGCTGCTCATAAGCAGAGGCTCTAAAATATAGAGTATCAGAGTCAAATCTATTCGAATTAATCAGAGCAGTGTAATCAACTATGGCTTGTGGAAATTTCTTTATTGCGGCAAAGCATACTGCCCTTTTTCGCAAATATTCCCAATTCTTCGGATCACTTTTAATCAGTCTAGTGAACTGAGGTATTGCCTTGTCATATTTTTCATCATTGGCATAGATTTCAGCCAGAGCACTGTCCGCAAAGATGCTCGGGACATGGCTCTTAGGCATACGGGCAAGAGTCTTAAAGGCCATGTCACTGTTATTTGATTCAGCATAGAGAATAGCCAAACAACAGTATGGCTCTTCTAAGGATGGATTGCGCTTAATAGCAGCTTCGTAATCAGCCACCACTAAACTAATTTCACTTCTATCTACCGAACTTAACTTAAGTGCCTCAGCCCGATAGAAGTATGGCCAAGCATTAGTAGGCTCGATAAGGATAGCCTTGTTGAGCAATTGCAAAGCTGCTTCGCCGTGCTGTGACTTTACGAGTTCAGAAGCCTTAATGATAAGCAAACGGGCCTGACTCGATTTTGGACCAGTTTTTGCAAATGATGCTCTTGTTGCATCAAGAACTTTCGTCTGCGCCCAAATTGGCTCGCCAGAGCCGAGTGAAATGACCACCGCTGGAATGACAATAGCAGTAACAGCTTTGAAGCTTACTTTTATCAAGTTCATACATAACATCCATTCCATGAATAAGCAGTTTAGTACGAAAGGTTAACAGAGCAATGCTTCCACATGTCAATACCAAGAATCAAAGTGTGAGCCAAAGCCGTCAGACAACGTTCTTAGTTTCTGGCGCTCTTGGAAGATTCATCCATATAGTGGTGCCCACATCGACCTCACTGACCACGCCAATCTGGCCCCCATGCAATTCTATTATTGACTTACATATATATAGACCTAAGCCTGTACTCTTGAGCTTGCTTGTCTGATTGTCGCTAGCAGAATTGAAGCGCTCAAATACAAATGGTAGTTTATCTTGGGGTATACCTACGCCCTGGTCTTCGACCCTGATCTGAATGAGCTTAGGCAGTGCCACCGCCTCAAGTTTGATCGTTGTACCTTCAGCGGAAAACTTTATTGAGTTAGAAAGCAAATTCACAAGAACCTGAATCAGCCTCTTCTCATCGCCATTCACCATAAAATTTCCAGGCATCGACTGAAGGGCGATCTGATTTTTTGAGGCAAAGGAATCAACGGAACTAACAGCCTGGTCGAATATAGACTTCACTGCTACCGCAGCTAAAGTTAACTCCATGGCACCAGATTCAAAGCTCTCAATCTCGAGAAGCTCATTAATCAGAGCTATCAATCTAGCCAAGTTCTTTTGCGACTTCGCAAGGCGATCTGAAAGCTTATCGCTTATGGAGCCGTATACACCAGTAAGTGTCATATCTATCAAATTTGATAAAGAGGCTAGGGGAGTACGCAAGTCATGACTAATCATCGACGAGAACTGCTGCTTCAGCTCTTGGGCTTGTTTCAGTAATGTCGTATCTCGCACCACGCAAAACAAAACGCCGTTAGTTCTATCGCGTCTAACTGACCAAGTCGTATGAATCTTAGAGTCATCAGCCCGGGTCAATTCGGTCTCCCAGGTGAAATTTTCATCGGTAATTTTAGTCAGATCGTTTCGCTCAGTCAGCGTAGTAATTTGAGCACCAATCAACTCTTCAGCCTCTATCAGCCAAGCATTACTACTGGCTGAGCTCATTGTAAGAATTCTTCCCTTCTTGTCTATTGAACAGATTACATCAACAGCCTTCTCAATCATGTCTCGCTCACGCTGAGAAGACTCTTCAACGAGCGCGGCCATACGATGAATAGCCCGGTCAAGTTCACCAAGCTCAGTTTTATCGTTCAATGGCTGCGGCAGTGGTTTACCCATGGCAAATAGCTCAGTATTAACTTTCAGCTGATTGATGGCTTGAACAGTCTGGGTGCTGAACAAATAAGCCATTAGAACTGCCACAGCGACATTAGAAGCTAGACCAATTACTATGGCTTGCACAAAATATGACCGGGCTTGGTTCTCCTGCAGAGAGGCCAGCACAACAAATTGGTTCTCGTTTACGGATAATTGACCTAAACTTTGGGTAATTTGTCGCACTACAACGACAAAATTTTCATACTCAGAATTTGTACCAGAAAAAAAGCTAAGCAATCCTTTAGAAGATACAGAATTTTTCAATGCATTTGCCCGCTCTTCAAAAAGATCAATCAAATCACTAAATTCTTTGGCGGTCTCAGGGCTGTAACGCTTGGAAATAGCCTTTATCAACTCAGGGGCGCTGGCATTCAATTCTGCCCTGTTACGCTTTGCCTGTAACTGGTTATAGGGATTATCATTTGAGCCTAGGTGAGTTTGGCATTCAATCAAAGCAAACAAGCTTTTCTCTGTTTGGCTTATCAAGGTTAGAACCTTTCGAGATTCAATGACTGTAGATATTTCAGCCTGTAGCTTGAGTGCCAAAATGACAAGAATAGAAACAAAGATCAACTCAAACAATAGCGGCACCGCCACTAAGAGAAAGCCTTGATATTTGAGCTTAACGTTTCTCAACCGACACCTTTATCATCTAAGGTTTGAGGGGCGAATCACTATCAGAGGATGAACGCAAGACAGTAACAATAGCCTTTATTGTTCCATCGCTGACATTGAAATCATTCTCTTGATCATTTTGCCCTGGACGTAGATTGCATGATAGCCTGAGCTCCCCCTCCTCATCTTTACTGACTCTATGCCTGTATTTAGAACCGACAAAAAAAATCTTCTCTCCAAGTCGACCAATCATGGCTGCCTTAGTTACACCCGGGAACAAGAAGCTCTTGTCACTGAGAGTATTGGGGGCACCGGACGCCCCACTCAGACCGAGAGGGGTCTGCCAGGCTCCCTGATCTGCCTTGATTAAAACAATGTCGCCTTCCTTGCAGTAAATAAAAGTATGCTGCCAAATGAAGTTCGAACATACCATTACTTCTCTCTCATAGCGCCTTTCGCCATTCATAGAAGGCATTGAGCAGCCACTGACTAGGGCAATAGCGGCAATGAATAATGGCAACTTCAGCAAGAGAAATCCTTTAGAACTATGCACCGGCTTCATTTATATGTGCTCAAACATATGATGTCATATTTTCTTTATGCCACGAGACTCATACTCTTCTCATTAACCCTTGCGGAGTCAAAACAATGTCTGATATTCACACACAAGCTGGAGATGCCGAAGCCACTAAAGACGGAAAAGGTCATGAAGGGGACGGAGTAGAGGCCGGAGCGACAGAAAAGCTGAGGGCTGATGGCACTCTACCGTATAAAGGCGAATACCCAGCAGCAGCAAAGCCAGGAAATTCGAGATTAGTTCCGAGTGGTCCAGAGGGAGGCACCGACGCCGGTACACATCCACCCCAAGGTCAGCCTGGAGACAATCCAGTAGGTCCCTAGAGCCAGCAGTGGCCACCAAGTCGGCACAGGTCAAGCGTTGTTTCGAAGAAAACCTGACAAAATTTGAACTAGCTGAAATATACAAAAATATCGAAGTACTAAGGGGAAGGTTCCAGAAAAACCTTCCCTCTAGTTTTTTTTACCTACATTCAGCCTGACTTTGCAGCGTAGGTAATGCCTCGCTCACAGAGGGAGCGAAGTCGATCGAACCATCTTCAGAACCTGGCAGAGTATGCCGATTCGCAAGCTTCGACGACAAGAAATTACGAAAACTAAGCATCACCAAAGTCAACTTAACGTCAAAGCCACCCATTTGGCCAGGGTGTAGTTCCATGGCGATCGACAGCTCTTCTTGACCAATTTGATAAGCTCCAGTAAATACCAGTTCAGCTTCCGCAGTTACTAAGAATGTTGGTTCTTCTGAAAATTCAATGGGTTGAGTAACTAAACGAATAGAGCTGATTTGCCCTTGCTCAAGTGCTAAGTCGAGCGCCCTTGCTCGATATAGCAGCTCCTCTAGAGATAGAGCACTAGTTCTTGTCTGCGCACTGGCAAGCTCTGCGATCGAATTAATCGGCTTCATTGATGACGCCTCTCATTGAATTGGTAAACACTTGCTCAATTTTCCTAGACGAAACAACACAGTTATGCCTTTTACATTTAACTTCAAGTGACATTGCAAAGTTGTGACAGTAGAATTCAAAAAAAACTTTGTCGAATGCTCTTAACGAGCCAATGGCTATATTTGCTTACCTTTCCGCAGGCATAGTCTCGACTGTAATTGGTAGATTCTTCACGGTCAAGTCAACTACAGTGCGGTGATAGTGCGAAAAGCGATTGACCAATATTGCCACATGGGTAGAGTCGACAGGTAGAATTACGGCAGACTTGGGAGATCTTGTGTCCTTCATGCGCCAATGAATTTTGCCGAAATTGACCAAGGGAGCAACCGGAAATTCTTCCATCAAAGTAAGAGTACAACGGGGCTCTGAATTCGCTGTAACTTGATAGAGACTGAGATTGTGGTCAGCGGTTTGCAAATGATCAAGTTCCGCAATAGGGCCAAAGAAAAGGGGGAAAAGACAAAGCACACCAATTTGCAAACCAGACAAAACCGCAATTCCTAGAGTACGACTGGCTCCCTTGAAGCGAAAAGGCATGAGCATCAAACAACTGATTGTCAGTACTTGGTTCCAAAACAGCATAGAAACAAAAGAGACAAGTGTTAATAACGGCCGCTCATATCTGTTTGGCTTGCAAAACAAAATAAGAATGCAAGCAACAGGCGAAAATAGACTAATGGCGAAGGAGAGAAAGGAAATCGGCCCAGAAGACCAAGTCAGCATGCCATGGATATCATGAAACCAGATACCAAGGATCGTAAGCAAAGCCGAAGCACAGAGCCAGTAAAACTGACTTTCGTTTTCGAGCATATAAATTGTAAGGGCATTAAGCCTTGATTTTTGTTGAATTTCTGGCTTGCTAGTTGAAGCTAAGTCAGAGCTAGCCGCAGCAAGACTTTGAGCACTCGCAACAGGAAAGTCGCCACTAGTCGTTAACGCACTGGAAGCACCATCGGGCTCGACCACTAGCTCTGGGTCAGAAACCTTTAGCTCCGGCTGTTTCCACTCTGGTACATTCAAATCAGCTTGATCCATACATCAATTATAGAGGCTCATAAAGCATTGATTTACTGAAACTTGATGGTCGGAAATTTAGCGCGGTAAATACTTAGAAGCTCGTGCCCTTGATTATCGGTTTGATCAGAATAGTTCTTGGCCGATAGAATAACACGAAGATTCTTACACTTGGCCAAAGTAGCAATCTGCCTTTCACTCAGACGTTTGCCTTCAGACCTAAAAGTTGAAAGGTTCTTCCACTGAGAAATTATCTTAATTACTTCGTCGGAAATATCCGTCTTGTTTAAATTGAGTGTGGTCAGCTTCGGGCAACGTTTTAACTGACTGAGAGAGGCCGGCAAAAAATCAACACTATCAAGCTCGATACCAGTCAATTCTCCACATTGAGACAGCCTGAAGAGCAGTGGGTCAACAAAACTATCGACAGGCTCTTCAATGCTAAATGAGGACAATTTATTGAAAAACTGGCAGGAAGCCAGCTCCTTCATGCTGAAATTCGCTCTCTTTAGAGTTAGTGCTCTTAGTTGCGGTAGTTCATCTAGCAGTTGAAACACCTGATCATTCGGAGCAAAACCATCGAGAGTAAGATTGACCAGGCTAGGCCAAGTCGAAACTATTTTCAGTATTGCTATCAACTGTT
>CALRJJ020000116.1:0-10325 GCA_943367505.1 Flavobacterium psychrophilum
TCACTGATTTGCGCCGTGGTCAGAGAGAATTGGTTGATGAATTAGCCAAAGATATCGAGACTAAGCATCAAGTGCTTGTACAGGCACCAACTGGACTAGGCAAGACTATAGGTGTGATTTATCCGGTTTTGCAAGATAGTTTGCGCCGCGGCCAAAAGTTGATTTATGTAACACCGAAAAACACTCAGCATTCAGTTGCTCAAGAAGCAATTACTCGCTTGCAGGATGGCGGTGCACCAGTTAAGGTGCTAACTCTCAATGCTAAGGCCAAGATGTGCCTTAAAGATGAAGTGATTTGTAATCCGGGCTATTGCCAGTACGCTCGCGATTACTACACAAAAATGGATAAGCACAAAATCGTAGAGAAAATGTCTGAAATGACGTCTCTCACTGCTGAAGAATTTAAGAAGATTGGCGAAGAGTATGAGGTTTGTCCGTTTGAGGCATCACTAGATGCGGTGGCGGCTGCTGATGTGGTTATCGGTGACTACAACTATGTTTTCTCTCCCCGCAATACCTTGGGGCGCTTTACTTATACTCTCAGTAAGTTTAGTGAGAAACCCAATTTAGTTATTGACGAAGCCCACAACTTACCGCAGCGGGCGGCTGACTATTATAGTAAGACACTTAGTTCGGCGGTGATATCGAAGCTTGCCCAAGAACTAGCTTCTTTGCCTTTTGACCAGGTGGTAGAAGCGCGAGCTTTAGTGTCTAAGATTCAATTTGTAATTTCGAATGTCGGTCGCATGGTTGGTTTTAAAGAATCAAAGCTCACTGTCTCAAGAGAACTGTTTGAAGAGGCACTACCGGCCCTGCAAGATTTGATGGTACGGCGTATCGCTCGTAAGGCCTCGGAAGCATCAAGCTCTGAGGCAAAAAGTGGCTCTGGCTCTAGTTCAGATCCGTTGATGGCCATAGTCAACTACTTTAACGATTTTATGGATGCAGTTGACTACGAAGGTGATGAGTTCTTTCATCTTTACACCCGCAATAAATTAAGAGATGGCAGTGTTGATGAGGCCTTGAAAGTAGTTTGTTGTGATGCTTCAGCTAAGCTCAAGTTAGCTCATAAAGAATTTGAACATGTGGTGGCATTCTCTGCCACTATTAAACCGTTTGATTATTTTGCGCAGCTTTCTGGATTGGACGATCCTGAATTGTCTCGCCGGGAGTACACCAGTCCATTCCCTCGGGAACACCGCAAGCTTTTGATCATTCCCCAGGTTTCTACCAAGTATTCAGATAGAGAGCGTAATTTTGGCAAAATTGCTGATGGTATTGCTCGTATCGTTCAAGTAAAACCGGGTAATTATTTTGTCTTCTTCCCCAGTTTCGCTTTTCTTGGCAGTGTCTATGAGCTAATTAAAAGCAAATTGCCTAATTCGGTGTTGTTATTGAAGCAAGAAAGCGAAATCACTCAGGCTAAGGCTAAAGAAATTATGGATTCGCTGGGCCGCACAGACGCGCCTACTCTTGTTTTTGCCGTTCAGGGTGGTGTATTCGCCGAAGGTGTTGATTACCCTGGTGAGATGATTATTGGTGCCATTATTGTCGGGCCCGGTTTGCCTAATTTCAACTTTGAGCGAGAACAAATACGCACTTACTACGAGAAGCGCTATGGTAATGGCTTTGACTATGCCTATGTTTATCCGGCTATGGCAAAAGTTATTCAAGCTGCTGGTCGTGTCATTCGCTCAGGTGATGATCGTGGATTGATCGTACTGATGGATCAAAGATTTATTCAAAAGCAGTATGCTTCAGCTATGCCAGCTGATTGGTTTGAGAAGCAGGTCGGTGAGCTAGTTTCGTCTAGCATCATTGCCGACATTGAGTCGTTCTGGCAGCAAGCCGACGAGAAGAAATGCCTTAGTGAAATTAGCTGAACAACCACTGCTATTCATTGATTGTCAAACCACTGGCGCTACTCCTCTTAGTGCTCAAATACTTGAATTGGGTTGGCTTTTGCCGGAGGTGACGGCTGGTCAGCTACCTCATTCTCAGCTCTTGATTAAAAGTCGCTTGATACGCTTGCCTGAAGATCAAGCATTGCCTGCGCGTATTCAAAAAATTACTGGAATTACAGATGAGTTAATGCAAGAGGCTTCTCCTGCGGCAGATGTTTTGAGTGAATTGATGAAAGATCTCAGTGGGGGTGGTCAAAAACAAGTTAAGTTTGCCGTCGCTCACTACGCTCAATTTGAGCAAGCCTTTGTCAGGCAGCTGTTTGTCGATCATCTGCCAGAGCAGAGTTTGCCTTTTACCTTTATTTGCACTTGTCAAATTGCTAAGCGTCTTTATCCTGATTTACCTTCGCGGGCAATTCGCGCTCTTGGTGGGTATTTCGGTTTGAGTCTAACGGAGATGAAGCGCTCATCTTGCCATGTTGAGGCCACCTATTTTATTTGGCAGAGATTGCTAGCTGATCTAGGGGCTATCGGAATATATGAAGACGACCAGCTTCTAGAGTGGCTCAGTCAGCCTTTACCAAAGGTTAGCGCTAAAGATAAGAAAAATCCCTATGCCATCCCGATGGAACGCCTTAAGCGCCTCGACTTGCCAGCAAAGCCGGGTATCTACCGCATGCTCAATAGTGATGGAAATATTTTGTACGTGGGCAAAGCTACGTCGCTTAAGAGCAGAGTTAATAGCTACTTCCGCGGAAGAAAGGGGAAAGACTCAAAGACCAAAGAACTGATTAGTCAGATATTTGATATTGCCATAGAAGTTGTCGACACGCCTCTTGAAGCGGCTTTGCTCGAAACCGACTTGATCAAGCAGCATGATCCGCCCTATAACCGGGCCCTCAGGCAACGTGGACGGGTGCTCAATTTTTATAGCCACGATTTTGTTCAGGTTAGTCTGCAACAAGATCTTGAACACATGTTGGGCCCATTTGTCAGCGATTCTTTTAAGCCAATGCTTGACTTGCTTCAAGCATTGCAAACAGAGACCTATCCTCTAGACTTGTTTTGGGGCCTGGCAAGCGCCGAGTTGATTGCTAAAGCTTTTGCCCTGATATTTATTGAAGGACCCATCGCCAGTTATTCTGCCTGCCAACTTAGTGCCAGGCGTTTGTTGGCCATTGGTATGGCCATGGTGCGGCAGGAAGTTAACTATCAACGCATTCTTAAGCGTGAGGAAGAGCGTTTAGCCGAAGCTGCCAGAGAAAACCCTGACCCTGAAAAAACAGATACTGAAAAGACAGAAATAGAACTTCCTCAAGAAGATCTTGAAGAAGAGCTCGACGCTGAAGTAGTTGAGCGTGAAATCGATGAGAATGACCTGGTCGAAATGATTTACGGCATTCTTGCTCGTTCGGCAAAATTGTATCTACAAGCCAAACGGTTAACGAAGTTGCTCAATGTGCAAATTACATTCGTTGATGGTGGCATTTCTAAGACTTTGACTTTTATCAACGGTAAGGCTGTCAATCTAACTACTTGTGCCCCCAGCGAAATAAGTCAACCCGCCTGGTCTGGCCTTGATATTGATACCTATGATCGCATGCGGGTATTGCTCACTGAGCTGGCACGAGTTAACCTAAGGGACAAGGGAGTGAAAATAGTCGGTCTGGAGACAGTGGTAACCCAATAGTTTTTCTTTTGCGAGGAAGAATTGAGATTACCCATCTCAGTAATGTGTGTCTTAGGCTCTTTTCTCTTCTCTTTTCTATTCTTCGGCTCGGCTCCTCTTTGGGCTAGTGAGACCAAGTCTAGTTTCGAGAAAGTACTTTTGCTTACGGCCACTGACGATAAGCAGGCTTTGCTTAAAGAGTGCGCTGTTTGTTTGCGCGCCAATGCTAAAGACGCTGATGTGTTAGCTATTAGTGCCCGCACTTATTTAGAAATCGATCGCTTAGCAGAGGCTCAAAGTGATGCTGAGCGCGCCCTGGCCATTGAACCAAAGTCATCTAGCGCGCTTACAACTCGCGGTTATTGTCGTATTGCCAAGAAAGACTATAAGGGCGCCCTTGTCGATTATGAGGCAGCAGTAAAAACACAAGAACCAGTAATGTACGTGCCGTTGTTGCAAGTTGATTTTGGCAATCTTGCGGCTCTATACAAACTTGCTGGACAAAGTAAATTGGCGGCCGATGCTGCTCATAAGGCCAAGCTCGAGACACTAATTCGCAAGGCCTGTGATTGCCGAGAAGTTGGAGCCGTTGATCAAGCCATCCGGCTACTTACAGTCGTGCTGAAAGAGCTGCCCGATTTTCATAAAGCCAGACTGTTGCGTGGTATCACATACAATAATAAAAGCGATTACAGATTGGCTATCAAAGATTTTGATTATTTAGTCAAAGCCTTCCCCCGTAGCGCCTGGTTTTACTATTTGCGTGCGGATGCCAGCAATGAGTTAGGTGAAAAAGATAAATCTATCCGCGACCTATTAACAATCACTACTCTCAATCCAAGACCGAGAGTAGTTGCTCTCAATTACACTGCTCAAACCGGCCGCATACGGGAACGTTTTGAGGGCAAAGACGAGAATATTGTCAATATGGCCGATATTTATTGCCTTTTGGGTAGCCGCTATCTTGAGTTAGGTAAGTTCGAACAGGCTAAGGCAGCCTTCGACAGTTGTTTGGCGCTCGACAAAAATGAGGTATCTGTTCGCATTGAGCGGGCGGCCCTGCTGCGAAAGGCCGGTAATAGCAAGGCTGCAATCAACGACTTGAATTTTGCCATATTGGCTCGGCCAAAGTTTATCGATGGCTATCTCGAACGAGCTAAGTTGAAGGATGTTCTCAGAGATCGTTCTGCCCTGGATGATTACTCAACCGTGGTTGCACTGGGACCAAAAGATCCTGGTTCATACATGATGCGAGCTGAATATTATCGGCGCAATAAGCAGTTTGCCCAGGCAATTGAAGATTTCAATCATGCCGTAAAGCTAAGCCCTGCCGACGGAGATGCCTATATAGGCAGGGGGCAGGCCCATGAGAGTTTGAGTCAATGGGCTCTTGCTTTAGAAGATTACCGCAAGGCAATGCCTCTTTCACCAGAGGATAAGGCTATGCTGACCGAAAAAATAGCGAAGTTGGTCAAATTGCTTGGTAAAAGCGGGCGTTAACAAGGCGATATGCTTGCTGTTAAATCTTCTGAGCCGGGTATAGATAACTTGGTTAAGTGGAGGGAGTGAGAAGTGAGAATGGATAGCAAGAAAACTCGATATTGTCAGGTCGCACTGGTGGCTCTGTCACTGCTAAGCCTTTCGTCCTCTAGCCAGGCACTGGCCCAGGTAGCTGGTGCGAACCAGACTATTTATCATGATGAGCAAGAAATGCTTAACACAGACCAGGCCATGATTAATCAGTACTCGAGCGCTGAGAATGAAGCTGAAAGCAAGTTAGCTGCCGAACAAGCTAAAACTAATGCCTATAGACTCTATGCTGAGCAGCGTATACAGGCTCTGGAAAAACAGAAAAAGGGTGTATCGCCTTCTTTGGCTGGAGCAAAGTCAGGAGAAATGGCAGTTCTCACATCTTGGTTGCAGCAAGACAGCGCCTACAGGGCCAAACAGCAGGCTTATATTGACCAGCTCGAGCAGTGCATCAGCAATCTGCGCACTAGCCAAACTAATACTCTCGCTAACTTGAACACTGATATTAATGCCTTACGCCAGGGTGTTCAGGATGACAAAGATCAGCAAAAGTTTGAAAATCAGATGCAAATGAATCAATTCAACGAACTGAAGAGCGAAATGGGTGCTTGTTCTTGGGGGGATACGCCCCGGGATGGTACTTTCAATTCGGTTGGTGGCTACGGTTTCAACGGTGGCTACGGCTACAGTGCCATGGGTGGACGTCGGTGGTTGGGGGGCGGACGAGGTTATTAGTCTTTGTCTGATAGTTCTGAACTAGACAAAAGAAAGGCGGCAGCTAAGGCGCCTCCAGCTCAAGCACCTGATCTAGGACAAGATCCGGCCTCTGGCTATTCTTTTTTCGTTAACGAACCTGGCAATTCACAGTACAACTACGGCCTAGATGTTTCGCTTTCGGCGCCGGTAAGTATTCCCGGATATACGGCCTATGCGCCGACACCGGCTTCACCTCCGGACCCAACTGCGACTAGTACTTCTTCCTCTTCTGGTGCTGCACCGGCCCCGAGTTCTAGTTATAGCTCTAGTTCTAGTCCTAGTTCTAGCTATAGTCCTAGTTCTAGCTATAGTGCTAGCTCTGGCTATAGCCCTTCTAGCACTAGTTTCAATCCAGACCTAGACTATGCCCCAGTCTATAGCGCCGCTGCCGCCGAGATGGCCGAAGAGCATCAGCGTGACGATATTCAAATTGACAGCGATCGGCCATCAGTATTTACTCCGGCCATGGCTGAAGCCTTTTTTGCCAAACCGGAGACCATAGAGCAGAATGCTACCTTTGGTCAGTCTGCCACCATCAATCAAGGTGCCACTGTTTTTGAAAATGCCACTTTTGGCTTGGAGACTAGTGTTGCTCAAACAGCGGCCAGTATCGAACATGCCGAACTGATTCAAGATGCTGCACCGATCCAGAACACTGTGCCGGTTCAGAATGCTGTGCCGGTGCTAAGTGCCTTCACTGTCCAGAACGCTGCGCCGATTGTGGATGCTTCACCAGTTCTTTCTGCCTTCACTATCCAAAATGCATCACCTGTGCAGAATGCTGCGCCGATTGAGAATATTGCCCCTGTACAGAATATTGCGCCGATTCAGAATGTTCAACCCGTGCAGGATGCCGCAACCTACCAGTCTGCTTTTGTCAGTCAGGATGGCAGTACTCTGCGTGCTTGGGGGGTCGTAAAACCAGATCCGCCTCCAGCGCAAGATGCGAGCTATCACGCTGGCTTGAGCAAAAAGCAGATAGATGAAATTGATAGCGAAATTTGGCCGACAGATGAAACGAACAGAAAACAGAGCCAGGCAGCTAAAAAAGGCACACCGGTTCCGCTGCACCTTGGCACAGATAAGCGCTTTGCCAGTCTGGTACTTGCTCCGGAACTAGCAGCAACAGTTGATCGTATTTATACACTGGTTGATCTTGATTTCAGTGGCTATGTAGATTTTCCTGAGATGTCATCGGTCTTAAATAGTGAGCACCTTAGTGACTCTGAGAAGAGTTTTGTGCGCATGATATATGCTGTGGGCTGCAAAATTCTCGGTGAGCGGCCGGCTGTCTCGCAGAGCACCGTCCCTGTTTTAACCCAAGATGATTTTCGCCGGGCCTTTGCCTATCAGTGCGCCAATACATTGGGCGATGATGCTAAGTCTAAAGGCATTCTAGCTAGTTCCAACAAAGGGGCGAATAGCGCAGAAAGATTTACCGAGATCAAACCGACTTTATATGCCGATAATGACTATCCACAGATGTCGCTACAAGCCGCTGCTGTTCGTCTTGGTACCATGGGTGATGCCTTCTTCGCTGCTGGCGTAAGTTCACTGGCCGAAGCTAGACCAAGGGCATTATTGCGTATCCTATCTGAGAATTTAGATCACAGCTTCACCGTGGCTTTTCCTGGTGCTCACGGCAATACCCTTGATGTCATGCCGCCACGGCCAGAAGAAATTCTTCGTTATGGCTTAGTGGCAAAATATGGTTTTTGGTTTCCGCTGCTTGAGAAAGCCTATGGTATTCACCTCGCTCAAAAACATAGATTGGCCAACAAACTGGCTGAACCCCGCAATGAGGGCTTTGCTCGCGCATCGCAGGTTATTGAAACGCTCACAGCGGCTTTTACTGGCACATTAGTGACCGCCGATTGCACACCACAAGACCTGTTGCTGCAGCTTTCTGATTTGATTGCCAGAAAACGCATTATCATTGCCATTTCGTCAGATTTCGTGCCTGAAACCTCATCTTTTGCCGGAACTGCTCCCACGGCCAACAAGCCTTATCCGCTTACTGGTTTCGACCGGCAAAGGGGACACATTTTTCTGAGCTCAGTATATGGTCATGACACGCATCACGAAGAAGAGCCCTTGCGTTTCACCACTGAACAATTCTTGCAGTACTTTAAGGTCATCTATTTTGAACAAGAAGTGGCACCGGCCGTGAAAGCCTCGAACTTAATGCGCTCCACCCAAAAACAAAGTTCAAATCCATGGAAGAAGGCCTAATTAGCTAGTATGGCTTAGCTCTTATAGTTGCCATATTCTTTGATGAGTTCCGTTACGGCCACTTTTATTTCTTTGTTTTCAGTCAGCTCAGCAATGCGTTTATCTTGGTTGAAGGTAGTTAGGGCCACTTCTGCTTTTTTGCGGGCACGCTCATTGGGATGGGCTTTGGCGACAAAGTAAAGGGGCGGGATAGAGATCAGCTTCTTCTCTTTTACTAATTGGTCTATGGCTACGCTGACGGCTTGATAATCTTCACTTTTGAGGCAGGCGACCAGTGCTTTGAACAACATGTGATCAATTTTGTTGTAGAGGCCTTTGGTGGCGGTCGCAACCAGATCTGCAACTGAGTTAAATTGGGCACCGTAATCGCTCATTGGTCACCTTTATCACTTATATTCGAACAGCAGAGAGGCAATATTCCTGTAGACTAGAGCTGTCAATATTTTATGCCATGGAGAATTGAGCTTGAAACAAGGAGCGGAAACCTTCTCTAGACTATGGTCTAAGAAATTTGCGCTCTTGTTTGCTGTAGTTTCTGCTGTAGTCAATAATTTTGAGCCTGCTCTGGCTTCTCATGATAGCTTTCTCTTTGGGCCAGACGCCGCAGTCACTAATTGGGATGCAGCACTGTCGGCTGAAGATTTCGGCGTTAGCGCGTCCTATTCGCCTGTGCAGAAATCTTTTAATCAGGCAGTTGTTGACCACTATTTGGCTCAGAGTTTTTTGCTCGCAGCCTTAGATAGCGGTGAGCCAAAAGTCAAAAAGCGATTATTCATGCTCAGTTTGAAAAATAGTGAGCGCCTTTTGAATTCTAGTTTTAAGAATGACCGAAGCAATCGGGCTTTACGTATTTTTGTGCTTTTGCAGTTACAACAAAAGGTCGAGGCTAAGCAAGAGATAGCCAGTCTGGTTGCACTTCTTCGTGAACCACCTGCGCCATCGGCACTAAAAACTCTACAGAAAGATAGGAATGATGTTGCGAGGACCGATAGAACCGATAGAGCAGATAGCGCAAGTTGTTCGTCTACACTGATTGATCTTGCCAGGCGCTTTCAGCGAGCTGGTGATAGTCTCTCGGCACATTATTTAGAGCGGGCTGCTGACAAACTAAATTTACTTGAACCTGATCGGCCAGGGCCGGCTAAGACTGCTGTCGAGCAGCAAGTAGAAACACTCTATCAGCAAGGTGCTGCTGCTTCAGCAAAGGGCAATTTAGAGGAGGCGCAAGAGAAGTTTAAGCAGGCCCTGGAGCTACAAGAGAAGACCATGAGCGACAAACTTCTGCGGGCATTCGATAGCAGGTTGGCTCTGGCGCGCACTCTTGTCGCTTTAGATCAACCAGAATTGGCGCAAGATCATTTTAACCAGGTGATTGAACGGTTAAAGCAAATATCTAAAATTGAAAGGCCACAAACTGCAGATTTACTTAGTCAGTATATGGGCATTGTAGAAACTGATTTGAATGAAACTGACTTGAATGAAACAAGTTTGAATGAAACTGACTGGCGTCAATCAGACTTAAAGAAGAGCAAACAAATGCTGAAACGTGCCATGGCGAGCAATATAACACCTGCTAGTGAAAAGAGAATTGCCCACGGTCTTAATTCACTTATTACCGCTGCTTATCTTTGTAAAATTGATGGCAATCTCAGTCAGGCTGCTCATCTCTTTCGTCGGGCCTATTTGATCAACCGTCGCTACTTCCCTGATTCCGACGAGCAGTTAAGCTCAATTTGTTATGACCTGGGCGAAACGCTCTACTGGTCTTCTGATTTGGAAGAAGCTGAGCACTACATGCAGGAAGCTTTGCGGCTTCGGGAGAAAAATGGCAGAGATTGTGTCGAGGCCATTAATCTGCGCGGCACCCTAGGGCGAATTTTGATAATTGGTGGCAGAGGCGAGGCCGCCTGCCGCTTCTACATAGAGACATTGCAGCTTCTAGCGGGAAAGAGCTTCGCCAAAGGTTTTGAGCCAGCCAAAGCTCTTGATTTATCGCAGCTAATAGTGGGTTTATCTGCGGTGGCGACTGACTCGGGCAATGCACTCAATCCTGATTTTAAGAGTCAATTTGAAGATGCACTACAAAGTTTGGCCGATGCTGCAATTTCTTGTAAGCACTACGATCAAGCCATAGCAAGTGATCAGGCGCTGCTTTCTCTGCGAGAAGAGAAATTATTGCGTGAAAAAACTCTGACGGCAAAAGCTGATCAAAAAAAAGAAGTTGCTGAAGAGCG
>CALRJJ020000117.1:0-10321 GCA_943367505.1 Flavobacterium psychrophilum
ACTTTGAGCTTTTTCATTTTAGTAGTTTACTTTGTTGCGCAGCGGCGTCAACGTGAACTGCGAAGTGCTTGATAGTCGTTAGGGAGGCCCTCTGCTAGCATGGTTTTCTTGTGCCATTCTCTGGGCAGATTAATGTACAGGTGGAAGAGGGTCAAGCTATGGCGGATAAGCCTGGTGAAAGGTTAACGTGAAGTCGTTAAAACTATACAGAGGCACTGATGTTATCGGCATTGTTTCTGACCCTGCGCAAGAAGGGCCACAGATTACAGCCGACCTCAAATTGACTCCTGCTGCCGCCAGCCATAAAGAGCTGATCGATTACATTATGAGCGAGAACAAGGGTGACCAAGACCCGCCAGAGTCTTTGAACCTTTGGGAAGACTGGTTTATCGAAGACGAGAACGGTGTTAAGAGGGGAATCTTCGCTCCAGCGATCTACCCCGGTGCCAAATTTATCTCATGGCGCTGGCGGCGCACTGAGACGAGTTGATTGTCGACGAGCGGGTTACTGTCACTCGCTTTGATAACGCTTCCAGTTTTCATCATACTGGTCCGTATCTAGGTACCATCCAGATTTTTCGATTTTCACAAGTCTTCCGTGAGAAATTCCAGGCTTCCCTTTTGTATATGAAAGTTCAACGCTGGGGCCGTTGCCCACGAGGCCGGTAGCGCTAATACCAAAGCTAACTAGTGGATTCTTCGGGTCTTCTACATATGTTTTGCAGGCACTAGGTATTCCAAGCTTGGTTAAGCGTGCGGCGTATTCCTTCAAATGCTCTTTAGAGGGCATTGGACCGCTTTCGCTTAGTGTCGTGCAATCGCCAGTGTCGTAAACTATAAATCTGGTTTCTTTCTCGGCGAGCAGAAGGTCACGAAGCTCCTCAAAGTCTTTTTTGTTTTTCTCGAAGAAGGTTATTGATTCGTCCCATGTAGCGACTCGGCCTTGTGGTGTGTATCCGCTACATCCGCAAAGTAGAGCCATTAAGCCGCAACAGCTTAGGCTCAGGCAAATTGACCGCTTTAGTTTATTTCGCACGATTCGCGCCCAATTGATACTAGAAGTAACTCTTGCCTTTAGGTGCTTCTCTTCTGGTGAATGCTCTCTGATATTCCGGATCATACAGGTCAATGATCTTGTAGGTTCCAGAAGTCTGCCACTCGTTGTTAAGCCATTGGCCGTTTTGGTCTAGCACTTTCGAAACAGTTTGGGATTGCATGTAAACCTTTCCCCAAAATAGCCATTTGTCGTCAATGTTCTGAACAAGAAATACTCTGACTGGTTCCAAGTGAAAAATTCGAGCGCTTTTCTTTCCCTGAAATTCAAACAGAGTATTTTCTACTTCAAGTATAGAAATAGGATTTTGAGTGTGTTTGGTTAGATCTAACAAGTTGCTTGGAAAACCCTGCTCGATGGTGAGTTGAAGGGTGTCATTGATTTCAAGATAGCTGCCCATTTCGACTACTCACTTTGGCTGGGATTCTTAAGTGCATTTTTGTTGTCACTAATTATAGGGCTTGTTTGCCCTTTCTATTAACTCGCGTGGGATTGGCTCAAACTTCCTTTTGGTGTTATTCCCGCCGATCAATATGGCCCTCTGTTTAGCTGGGGAAATAGTGCATCTAGCGATGAATACGAGGCTTCTGACATCTTTTTACCATTGACTGTATAATCAGAGCGCCTGCAATGACAATTTAGCGCCAGAAAAGGAAACCAATGACAACAAATGATGCCGATCGCCGCACGGCACTGATCGAACTTGGCGCCGAGGCCCTCGCTGATGTCATCCTCGAGCTGGCATTACTCACAGATGAAGCGGACCAAACCGTTGAGCGAATAGTCTCTGATGATTCCGCCAATATTGCTCGCCTAGAAGAGCGCATTGCCAACTGCATTTACGACGAAGATGCCGATATCGCCGGGCCAATCGTCTTTATTCAGCGACTCGAATTTTTGTTGCACGATCTCAGCCTTAGTGTGCACGACAGCTTTGAAGGGTTCAGATTAACCACTCTCTTTATTGAAAACGATCATTATGTCTTCAATAACGTGAACGATGACGGCACTTTTTCGCGTATTTTTCAAAACGATGCCGTCGAATTGCTCATTCATTATGGCAGCGGATGCACCGACAAAGAGTGGCTCTGTCATCAACTGTTCCGTCTCTATGACGAAGACGCAATCGGCTCTCGCTGGAATATTTTTGACGGTGCTGCTGAATACATTCCTGAGGAAAAAGTGCGCATGCTGATTGAGCGCATGCAGAGTGCTGTTAAGAGTAATCCTGGTGATGAAGCGAAGTGGTCGTATGCTTTAGAATCGCTGGCAATACAAATCAAAGATTTCGATCTGCTTGAGCAAATTCGCCTTGCCGGTAGCAGCACATTGTCTACCGCAGACATTTGCGAAATTGCGCGTTTGCGTTTAGACGCCGGCGACGCTTCCGGAGCGCTTGTCTTGCTGAAGAAAGTTGACGCCACCCGCAATCGTCAAAGCGAATATAACAAATTGCTGCTCGCTGTCTACAAAGCGCTGGAAATGAAAGATGAAGAGGCCGCGCAGGCCTGGAAGTTGTTCAAGTCTGTGCGCAGCGAAGACAATTTTGAGGAGCTTCTGCGAGCCATCGGTGAAAGCCAGCGGGAAACAGTCATCGACGGAGAGATGGCCGAAATCTTTGCTGCGCATGGCGTGACATACTCCGATGCTCATTTTCTCTTAAATGGTAAACGCATTGATGATGCCGAGAGATATCTCTGGCAGCATGTGGTGCCTCTCAAACGCGGTCTGTACGCCAACATTTTGCCTCTTGCTCAAGCAATGGAACTCAACGAGCGCCACCTCATGGCCAGTTTCTTATATCGAGTGGTGCTTGATGAACTGCTGCAACAAGGTTATTCGAAGTCTTATCATCATGGTGTTGGGTATCTGCGCAAACTCGATGCTATGTCTGAGAAAATCGCAGATTGGAAAGACCTTGTGCCTCACGCCGATTATGTCAGCCAGCTGCGTAAAGCCCACAGTCTGAAGGGTAGCTTCTGGAGTCAGTATGGCGGCATTTTGGGCTGAACCAAAATTACAATCGTGGCGCCTCTCTGCTCCATATAGATGATTTCAGCACACTGAAAACACTGTTCGCTCGTTACACGCAATTGTGACACGAGTGTGAAATAGACGACGAAAAACGCTGCGAATATGTCGTAATCCGACCATGTACAACGCACTGTCCAATGGCTATTCTGAATGCATCCCCCCTCGCAACGGTGTTCTAAATCATGGCCAATCATTCAGATAAGTGTGATGCTAATCAAATGGACAACACTCAAAATTTTGCCACCAACGAACAGGCTTGCGCCAGTGCAAAACTGAGCCAAGAAGCTTACCATCAAGCGCCAGCACGAGAAGCCTGCCCGCCTAAGCCTGAGCAAAAATCAGACGAGCCAGATCACAAATTTCACGGTCTCAATCTCGGGCTCTTCAAGATTGGCTGCCGCAACCATTCTCTGGCATTTGGTGTCAATATCGGTATTGCTAAAGTAGGTGCACAAATCGGACAAGAAACCAGAGTAGATGCTGGTGTCAATCTCGGCCCCGTTGGAGCCCGCGGCGGCGTTGGTGTAGGCGTCGATCGTCATGGTCTGCACAGCGATGTAGGCGGCCGTGTTCACGCCGCAAAGCTTGTAGACACAGGCGCTGCTGTAAAAGCCAATCTAGGTCCGAAAAGCAGTGTTCACGCTGATACAGGCGCCAAAGTATTGTTTGCACATACCCGTCATACATTTGATTCTAGTGTAGGCGACGACGGCTTCAACAACGGCTATAAAGGCGACGTAGGCCTGGCTAAGGTAGTTGGTGTGCAAGCTGGCGGTCACGCCAATCTCAATGACGATTCATCCTTCGGCGGCCGTGCCAGAACAAATCTAGGTGAGGCTTCACTGGGAGCAGGCGCCGACATCAACACCAAAAATAATTCGGTGATCAATCCTGACGTACACATCAGCGCTGACTCGGGAGAAGAGAAAGCTCGCTTCAATGTAGGAGCGCAGGTCGGACCAAAGCTGGATGTAAGAGCCGGCACCGGCTATAGTGCCACCGATCGTTACAACGACTACAACAGCGGCGAAGTAAGCGTCGGCGTCGGTGTCAGCGGTATCGGAGCACAATCAGTAGTGCAACGCAATGAGCAGCACATTGCAAGAAAGTTCGGCTGGGGGCCTGACTATATGGCAGACTTCTAAGAGCCAGATTTTAAGAGTCAGAATTTCCCGTACGCCGCGAAATTCTGACTACTAAATCCTAAGTCTATTAATCGTTCGGAGTAATATTGGTGAACAAATATTTTCCTTTCACTTTTTCAAAGATGAATATTTCATCGCCGCAGAAAGCACAGTAGTTGTTTTTGTCGGCTAAAGGCTTTTGTTTGACCAGGCAATCTCTGGTTTTCTTCGAGAAAAGTTTGTCGCAGTATTTGATGAATTGCGCCTTGTTCAGTTTTCCGTCATAAGACTCAAAAGGCAAACTTGATAAGCTGGAAATTGCTTCTTTATCGTTTTTGGCAAGGGCCGATTTAAAATCACTCCAAAAACTATCAAATGCAGCATCTTTGGCTGAAGCCGCAGACAATGAACAAACTAAAGCGACAATTAAAAACAAAGTTCGCAGCATGAATGGTTTCTCCAATTTCTCCCGCTAATTCTAGCAAAGTTCAAATTCTTTGGAGATCGCGCGCATGGTCTTTACTAACCGCCGAGGGTTATTTGACAGTGGAGTAAAGCCGTATTTCATATAAAACGGGAGCGGATCTCTCGCGCCGTTTCTTTGTTCTTCATCGTTAGGCACTTCGGCGTCAACTACAAAAAGTGCACTGCCTACATTCTTGGAATTCTTCAGACAGCGAATTTGCGCATTGGCCAAAAGTAGCTCTCCAAGACGAGGTTTGGAGCCCGAAGCCTTTTGCAGCTTTTGACTGTAGTCTTTATCGACGCCAAGACGACCAAGCAATATTGCACTGGTTTCGGGATATCGGGGCAGCTTTTTCTGCGCCTTCTCTGGCAACTCGTTGAAGATAAGGCTGAGGCTGGATAGCGAATAGTAGCCTCTAATAACCATGTCGCCGGGTTCGGTAAGAACAAAAACAGAAGACGTATAGCTTGAAACATCCCGGTGAGCTTGTTCCTGAATGTATTTCTTTATGCTCGCGAGATTCGAAGTGAACTGCGTCGCGTCATGTTCTTTAGTCCACGGGACAATGACCAAGGACAACTCAGGCGTCTCTTGCACCCTAGCTGTCTATGATCTTTTTGTGGCGGCGCATTGCGGCAACGGAAGCTTCGTTCACCTTGGGCTCTCTAGTCATCAGCTCAGCCAACGCCACGCTTTCTTCTACCGTCAAACGAATGATTCTTTGTTGTTCAATTACCTGGGAAGCTTCTTTGAGGGCCGCCTGAACCATGAAATCAGAAGTCGAGCGTCCCTGCAAAGCGGCAGCCTGGTCAATTTGCTGCTTTGCCTCTGCCGTTAGTCTTGCGTCGATGCGCTCTTCTTTTTTGTCTCTTACTGCCATGTTCAAACCCTCTTGTAGAATTGTACAGCGAACTTCCGTACATGGCAAGACTTGGAAGGTAGATTCAGTATCCGTATCTCCAGAACCCATTATGGAGTGACTTCGGAGCCGCTCCTCGTCGAGCTGGCGACCAAGAGTGTCTTCTCCGGCATCAGCCAAATTGGATTCTCGAAGGGTCATGAGGTATAAATGCTGGACTTATGCCTCATAAAATTGTCTATCAGGCCTACAGCCTCGCGCAGATCGACTTTCGATCATCGGAATGTTTGAATTGAAAACCGCTATCGTCTCGAAACGCACTCGTGCTTCTCTCTTTTGTGCCATCTGCCTCTCTTTGACGGCCGTCCTATTTGCCCTGCCTGGCCAGTGTCTTGACCCAGAACCGCCAAAGATTTTGCCGACTTCAGAATGGGCCGGGATTCCCGTATGGTCGCATAATGGACGCTTTGTTAAAGTCAATTGGCCAAAGCCTCATTATCCTTCTGCTCAGCCCAATGCCAAATGGGAGCAAACTCTCATCCTTAAGGTGCCGTCTAACGAAGTTTTGCCTATTAGAATCTCTAAGGTTAGCGATGCTTACTGGTCGCCCGACGACACGATGATCGCTGCCGGTAACAAGATTTTCAATTTGGCAAGCGGAAAATTGCTTTTCTCTTTTGATGAGGGAAGTGATGTGGCCTGGTCGCCGAATGGTGAGTTAATAGCGTCCGGCGTCGGGGTTTGGGATGTTGTACGCAAAAAACAGCAGTTTGTCTTTCATGGGCTTGGCGAAGAGCATTGCTCTAAACATGTCTGGTCACCGGACAGTACCAAAATTGCAGGCCTACTCTCTCGAACTCTAGGGCGGCCTGCAGAGCTTGTGCGAATTTACTCCGCAACCGGGGAACTGCTTCTTTCGTTAAGAACCAAGACCCCTATCGAGAATATCGGCTGGTCTAAGAGTTTGAACCTGTTTGCTTACAGCGACGACGCACTGCATATTCTTGATGGAAACAGTTTGAAAGAGCTGAAGGTTCTAACACCGTCTAGCCAAGGGCAGGTAAAGTTCGAATGGTCACCAGACGGAAAGCTATTGGCTTTCAGCGGTGAAGGTGCAGACCTTCATATATTTGATGCCAGTAAAATGCAAGATCGTTTTGTCACAGAGGCTGAGAAGACGGGGCGTTTTCACGTTCAGTGGTCACCGCTAGGTGACTATCTGCTAGTGGGGGGAGCCGATGACGTGCGAGCAATATACAGTGCTGTTACTGGCAAATATGTAGGCGCCAAGAAATTTGATTCTGGTTATTATCTTGTGCGCTGGGCGCCTGATGGAAAGTCGCTGGCACTGTGTAAACCAAACGAAGCAGTAGTTTTCGAGCCGGTTAGATTGCAGCCAGGGCTGCTTGCCTTTGAAAAAGGAACTGATGGTAATCCATGGAAAGATCAAAAAGTACTTCGCAATATCGATGACTGTTTTGAAGCTTTATCTAAAATGCTGAGTGCGGATGACATCGCAGAGATTAAAAACACCACGGAAGATAAGCTCTTTATGTTCCAAGGCGGGCCATCGCTTGGCATGTGGCTGCGAAATAGATGGGGTCTCAGGCAACGTAATCCATTGACCTTATACTTCAATAAAATGGGCATCGCTAATGGTGGCAATATGTCATCGCTGATTATCGAATTGTTTTGGCGGCATTTAAATGGCAAACCGCTCAATCTAGAAGAGCGCGCAAAGGCTATTAAAAAGGACGAAGATAGTAATCGACACGTTATTGAGGAGAATAGGCCTTTGCCAGAAAGCATTTTGGCTGCGGATTTGGTATCAATCGATGGCAAGCCAGTTTCAATTGCTCATCTTAAAGGCTCGGTGAAAGTCGTTGCTTTCACTCCTGACGATGGCTCCGATTCTGTAGGCATGTTAGGCGCTTTGACGGCTGTTCGGACCAAGTATTCTGTCGATAAGGTATCTATTTTGGTTTTGAAGTTTGCTCGGACTATTTTTGTGGCCAAGGAAGCCATGGGGCCAGCCGGTGTGAACTATGCCAGTGAATTATCAGAGTTTCAAAAGGCCAATGGATCTTCAATGACTGTGGTCACGGGAGACGCAAAAATCTTCGAAATGTTCAAGTCGTTTGTTGGCGACCGTGTGCGTTACCCACACTGCATGCTGCCACAAATGCTTATCCTGACTGAGGGTAATGTCGTTGCTAAACGTATTAACGGCTCTGTCAGCGAAAGATATATTCTGCCTGTAGAAGACGCCATCGATGCTGTGCTGGATGGCACGGGCAACTAGAATTCAGTTGTTGCCTCAGGGGGCCGGTTTAGTTCCAGCTAGGAGTGCCAATCGTCCCGTTTCTAAAAGGGCTACTTCCTTGAGCGGGAGGTAGCTCTAGTGGCTCACCCGCCGTTGGACTACTGGCACTTTGAATTATGAGCAACCTTTGGTCTGGCGAAATAGTCTTCACTACTGCGCCTGGCCATGTTTTATAACCAAGATATTGGCCGCTTTGGGCATCACAGATGGCGGCAGTGTGTTGGTATGAAATTAGGATGAATTTGTCGTCAGGACTCCATTCAATGTCGATGTACTGACCGTTACCTAGATACTCAACTGGCGGACCGACTATCCGTGCGGTTTCTTTCATTGTCGTTGCGTCGAGAATATGAAAGACACCGCGGTCTCTGTATGAGAATCTTGTCTTGTCGTGGGACCAGCCGAATCTTATTGCTTCCGTCTCTTTTGTCTCAATGGTTGTAATTGGTTCTTTTGAGATTGCATCAATGACTTGAATAGCTAGAGGCTCACTGTAAATCAAAAGCTTGCCATTCGGCGACCAAGCAAGCATTCTGATGTCATCTTTGAGTTTGATTTCAGCATCTACTTCTTTGCTATTTGCGTTCCAGATTCGAATGACTTTGCTTTGCTCGCCATCAGAATTGGTGCTTAAACTTGCTGCTATCAATTTCCCGTCAGGAGACCATTGTGGCCGCTGGAAATCGTTTTCGCCGGTCTTGAACGGTAATAAGGTTTCCTCTTTCTTCTCAATGTCAAATATGCTTAATGACTCTCGGCGAGTCAAGAATAGACGTTGGCTGTCTGGTGACCAGGCATAGGCACCAACTGGCGCATCATTAATAGACAGAAGTTTGGCACCATTGCTGGCCTCGTAAATGCACAGCTCTAGAAACCGACGTGGACTAGTACTCATTGTCCTGAAGTCATTGGCACCGATATATTTACTGTTTGGCGACCAGTTTGGACGCTCTTTGCAGTCAAGATCGGCTATGAGCGAAAAGTCTTTGGCGTTTAGTATTACTAACTTTTTAGGTGCATTAAGCTGGCGATTGTAAGCTTTCCCTTTGGGGTTATTGTTTTGCTTAAACCATGCTGGGGGTGGGGTGATCAAAGCAACTTGGTTGCCGTCTGGCGAGTACCTTATGCTGTGCCACCACTCTGAAAGCGGTATAATTTTGCCCCTCGCAGTCGCCGGGCATGGAGTTGTGAGGGCGATGGTGGTGCTGAGTGCCGCGCCAAGAGTTAGAGCTGTGACTTTGATCAGAGCCTTTGTCGACGTTGAGATGCCGTGTCTATCACCCACCAGTGCTGTCAGCAAACGAATGTGCCTCGAATGGGTCCTTTGCCTGGTGCGTTATTGCTTTGGCAGGCTTGGTGCCTGGCATAATTTCAAAATCAGGCGAGAAGCGCTCGATGGTGCTACGAAGCTGATCAAATGGTTTTCGGTCGCCATCCATTTTTGCTTTGCCCGAGCTGAGAAGGCTATCAAATGTAGCCTGACCGCCCATAATGGTTTCGAGATCGCAGCGATTAATCGTGATCGTCAGATCTGCCTGCTTCGCTTGTTGACCCATAATATTGGTGAGCGTTGAGTTACTCATTTCGATGACAAATTTTTCGCCGTTATCCGGTGTGACCAGATTGATGACGAACTTCATACCCTCTGCTTTCTTGCTATCCATGCTGATTGCCAGGAAATCTAGATATAGCTCTGTCGACATGCCTCGGATCATGTCAGGTCCAATTGACTTTGGTGGCATGCCACCAGGTATGCCGTGGCGAAGCTCAAAAGCAGCTGCAAGAAAGCTATTGCGCAAACTTGGACTTTCCTTCTGATAGCCGATTTGTTCGAAGACATCTGCCAGCAAATCTTTGGCCGTCTGGTTATTAGGCTCGGCGTAAACAAGCTTATTGAGAATTTCAATGGCTTCGCGATACTTACCTTCGTCGTGGAGTTGCTTACTTTTTGCCAAAATCTTTTCAGCTCCACCCATCATCTCAACATAGAGCGGAGCAGAATCTTTAGGCGAAAGCGGAATGAGTGTGGCTGGATTACAGTCCCAATATCCAAGAAAGCGATTGATCACCGCACGGCTATTGTGTTCTTCGGATCCGTGGTAGCTGTGTGCGGCCCATTGCGCTTTGAGGCTCTTGGGCAAATTGTAGACGTTATGAATCTCGTTGATCGTCACGCCCTGGTTGGCCAGGTGCAGCACTTCGTTGTTGAGATTGGCGTAGACGTCGCGCTGTGTGCGCATCACTTCCTGAATGCGATCATTACCAAAGCGCGGCCAGGTGTGCGCAGAAAACATAGCGTCGGCCTCATGGCCATAACGATACAGCGCTGCATTGATATGTTTAGACCAGGCCAGTGCATCACGCACCAGGGCGCCACGTAAAGTGTAAATGTTGTGGATGGTGCCTGTGATATTTTCGGCCGCCCAGAAAGCTTTAAACTGCGGGAAGTAAGTGTTCATCT
>CALRJJ020000118.1:0-10224 GCA_943367505.1 Flavobacterium psychrophilum
ATATTTTGGCTTTGATCAAAGAGCGTGGGCCAAAGCACATCATTTATGTCAGTTGTAACCCTGCTACTTTGGCGCGCGACTTGAAAATTCTCTGCCAAACCACTGAAAATGGAGAGAACAGCTCCATGGGCGGGTATAAAGTAAAGCGAGTACAGCCTGTGGATCTTTTCCCCCAGACTTACCACGTCGAATCGGTGGCTCTGCTAGAGAGGTTATAGATGGTTCTTTCAGGTATTTGGAGGAGAAACGAGAATTCGAAGGAACCTCTGCCTGACAACCTGAGCGTTTCGCACGACAAGGCCGTGCCACCTAATGCCGTTCAAGAGTTGTGTGCCTCGGTGGGCTGGAGTCGACGCGAGCCTGACTTGATCGTGCGAGCTTTAGAAAACTCGCTTGCGGTGGTCTCAATTTGGGATAAAGATGAACTGGTGGGCTTTGCCAGAGCCACCGGTGACAAAGTTTTCAATGCTACTGTCTGGGATATGGTTGTCAGGCCTGATTATCAGCGCCTGGGTGTTGGCCGCCTGGTGATGTGTGAGCTATTGAAAGAGCTAGATGAGTATTCGATTCCGCTGGTCACTCTTTACGCCGATCCCGGCACCGATGGCTTCTATAAGCGCTTCGGCTTCCTCGCTGACCCATCTGGGGTGCGTGGAATGTTCCGCGAGCGTAATGAGTATTAGGTCTGAGATTCAACCTTATATTAGGAAATTGATATTTCGGAAGGTTTCTAATTAGGGGCTGTAAAGTTGGCAAGGCTGCTCGACCGTGCTAATCTAGCCTCCCGTATATATGTTGTAGGCAACGCGTAAGAGCGCTTGGAGATGTCATGAAGGTAATTTTGCACCACTCTGTTGAAAAGCTTGGACAAGCTGGAGACATTGTTGAGGCCGCCCCCGGTTATTTCCGTAACTTCCTTCAACCGCGTGGTTTGGGTGTTGAAGCTACTAGAGGCACACTGAAGAAGCGCGAAGAAGATTTGGCTGGTTTGAAGAAGAAAGCTCAGCAAATGCACCAAGCTGCTGTTGAGAAGGCTGAGAAAATCACTGCCCTTGGCGCTATTCACTATGTTGCTAAAGTTGGCGAAAGCGGCAAGCTCTACGGCAAAATCACCAACAAAGAAATCGCCGATTTGATCGAAAAAGAAGTTGGTTTTGCCATCGATAAGCGTCTTGTCAAAACAGAGAACGAAATTCACGCTCTTGGCGTTTACGAAGTAACTGTCAAATTGGCCAACGAAGTAACAACCAAGCTGCAGCTTGAGATTCTTCGCGAAGGCGCTACACCTACTACCGGTAAAGGTGCCCCAGCAAAAGTTGAAGCTCCAGCAGCTGAAGAAGTTGAAGCCGCCGCAGTTTAAATCCAGAGATTGATATTCAACAAACTCTATTTCAGACAAATCAGCCCCTATCTGTTGATAGGGGCTTTTTATATAGTGGCATTATTAACCATTGGAATGGTTGGCGATTTCCCCCTCAACGATGACTGGGCCTATGCCGAAGGTGTCAGGCATTTGCTACTAGGTGAGGGCTTGGTTATGCCTAACGTGTGCGCGGCTGGCATAGTTCATGTTGCCTTAGGGGTTTTGACAACGAAGCTGATTGGTTATTCCTATACAAGTCTGCGAATTTGCTCCTTCCTCATTACTATTTTGGGTGCTGTGGCTATGTTCATTGCTGCTGCTTCCTTACGCATCCCGCGCCGTCAGGCCATATTTCTTACGCTTTTGTATGCGGCCAATCCGCTTCTACTTAATGTCGCCTTGGGCTTTATGAGCGACTCTACCGCGTTGTCCTTGAATATGATTTTTCTTGCCTGTTTCTTGCGTGGGCTGGCAAAAAAATCACTCAAGACCATGGTCTTAGCCTTTGTTGTATTGGCTTTAGCTGTGAGTGTCAGGCAGTCCGCTTTGATCTTCATCTGTTTGAGTCCATTCTGTCTCAGTAAGCGATTCGGTGGCGGCAAGGCGAAGCTTTTCGTCTTTAGTCTAGGCCTAGCTCTGCCCTTGCTCTCGGCTTGGGCCTGTGATCAATGGCTGGTAGCCTGCCATCTCCATTCTGGTTCTATCAATAGAGGCTATGATTTAGTACGGCAGGCTCATGCTAGCGTCGTCAATCAATATCTTTTCTCCGCACCACTAATGGTTCTGCCTACCATTAGTGCTATTGGCCAGGTGCTTTGTTACTTGGCACTGTTTTGTCTCCCGGCCTTGTTGTCGCTGCTGCCGTTGAAATTTTTGCCTAAACCTAACAGAGCGTTTAGTTTCAAGACTGTGTTCTGTATTGCTGCTCTCGTGTTATGTGCTGCGCTGATCATCGTGGCTCACTATCACCAGACCATGCCGTTTTCTGAAAATATTTTGCGCTTTACCACCATTGGTGCTCAAGGTCTTTTGGGAATTATTAGACCAGCCCTAGCGCCGAAGGGACGAATGATAATTACCGTAATATCGTTCTTCTTTGTTGTACCACTGGTGGTGGCATTGGTTGGTGCGGTGCAGCAGTTGCAGAAGAAAACACTGGCCTGGCAGCCCGCTGTAATAACTGTTTGCAGCAGCGTTTGCTTGGCTTTTCTTACACTTGAAACTCTGGTGCGTTGTGCCGATAGATACTATCTGCTGGCCCTTGGACCAATGCTTCTTGCCATTGGCCTTTGCGCTAGGAAAAATCGTACTAATTTAGTTAATCCAATATCTGTTGTGCTGTTGCTTTGCATAGCTTGTTATTCTATTGCTGGCAATCAAGAATATCTGAGCTCTAATCGCGCCCGCTGGCAAGCGATTGCTTGGTTAGAGAAAACTGGAGCTAAGTCAGCACAAATTGATGGGGGCTATGAATACAATATTCTTCGAGATCTAAGTGTCTATAATTCTACATATAGAGGAGAGTCTCCGCGCAATAATTGGCGCTGGTGGCCTGTAAAAGGTGAGACTTATTTGATTTCTTTGTCGCCAGTTCCAGAGTACAGGAACATTCATCTGGAGCCATTCTTCAGCTTGGTCGATGGAAGAATGCGAAATATTGAAGTATTAGAGCGCATAGAGTAATAGTTTTAAAGCAGAAGTAATCTCAACTTTATCATCCAGATCGCTCGATTCTTTCTCTCTGTCGAGTATTCTCTGAAAGGAAAATTTTTCTTCCATAGGAAGGAATCGGGAATCTTAAAACCTAATATGATCCGCCTGCAGTTAAGTTCGAGAAATGGCATTGCTTACCTTTTGGTAATCATGCTTTTGCTTACATGGCTTTTGTTGCGATCATCTTTCCCCCACCGGCTGCTTGTCTCTGTGGGAATTCCCAAGTGGATTGCTACTCACGTGGGTAGTCCTTTGCTTTACATCGATGAAAAAAAACCGGCTGACATTCTTTTGATTGGTTCATCCTTGCTTTTAGCTCCACCTTTTCGCTTCTTAGCCGACGAAAAAGAAGGACATCGCATGATGGCTGAAGGTCGAAGGAGATTTCTTTCCCAGTGTTATGAAGAAGCGCTGAAAACAGGCTTAGGTGTTGACTATGTTATGGCAAACATTTCGGTGCCAGGATCTGTTGCTGAAGATCAAAGAATCATCATGGACGCTGTGGTCAATTCAGCTGTAAAGCCCAAACTTGTTATCTATGCCTTTTCTCCTCGTGACCTAATAGATAACTCCATGGGCAAGGCGCCAAAGGAAAATCCGGTTTATAGAACATTTCAATTCGCCAGAGCTTATAGCGGGCAGCCTGAGCCTAATATGGAAAAGATATTCGAACGTGAGTGGCGGTTTCTTGTGCTAGTGCGCAAATATGTAAAAGACGAAGTGTCTTCGACTGTGGCTAAGAGTTTGGGCCGACCGGCTTCTCTTTGGGAGGCCGCTAATGCTGAAAAGAACCCATCGTCAGAAGGAGAGTGTAAGGAGCTTACGCCGGCTGAAAAGCTTAAAGTTGATCTGGCGGTTTATCGAGATAGATATCTTCCTTTTCGTCAGGATTATTTTGACTTTCAAGTCAACAGCTTTAAACAGCTACTGCAGATATGTAGAGAGCACTCTGTGCCAATCATAGTTTTGCACATGCCCATAGCTCAATCGAATCTAGCGCTTCTGGAGCCGCAACTTGTAAAAACCTATGCTGCGGCTACTAGCGAGGCTTGTCGGGCTGCCGGTGTTGAAGAGATCGATTTGATGACTGCTAATGGTAAGCCTTATGCTAGCAGCGACTTCATTGATTCCTGTCACCTCAGCAAAGCAGGCTCGATCAAATTTTTAAAGCAGCTTGTTGAAGCCTTGAAGACTTCGAAAACGATGCAACAAGCTTTTTCCACGCGCAGTTAATCGTCTATATCAACCCGTTCGCCTTGAAATATGTCAGTGGCAAGCGAGCCATCGGCCTGCTTTTTCAATATTTCAATTTTGGCTTCCGCGCCTTTGATAAATTGCTCGCATTCGACTGAAAGCTTGATGCCTTGCTCAAATAGCTGCAGTGCTTTCTCTAGTTTTACTTCACCATCTAGCTCTTTTACAACAGTTTCTAACTCAGCTAGAGAAGCCTCAAAATCGATTTTCAACTCAGGTTCGGTGACATTCATTATTACTGTTCTCCTAGAATCGTCGGTTGCTGGTAGATTCGCAATTTCTTCTTTTACTGTGTTCAGCACGGTGCTGTCGTTTTCTTTTTCTCGTTCGTTTGTAGTGGCCGGTTTTGCTACTTTGCTTTTGCTGCGGGTTTTCTTTGGCGCCGCTTCAGCTTGAACTGAATCTTGCACTGGTTCGTGAACTGGTTCGACAGCTTTGACCTCTATCGTCTCTGCTTCACTATTCGTGGGCGCGGCAAAGAATGAGAGCTGCTGGAAGCCGTCGTCGTTGTGATTGGGTGGCTCATTACTAGTCATTGTTAGTTGACCCCATTTCTATCGACTCCACTTTCAGTTTGACCTTGCCTGATCGTAGTAGCGCCTCTACCATGTCACCAACTTTGAGGTCTTGGGCTCTGGTAATGATCTTGCCTTCGCCTGTGCGTAACACAGAAAAGCCTCTGCTCATCACATTATCGGGCCCGAGGGCGTGGAGTTTTTCTCTCAACTCGTAGAAGCGATGAGTGCTGTTAGCGAGCAATCTTTCCACTCTATTGGTGATGTGTTGCCTGCGTCTAGAGACATTTACTGATGCTAGCTCTAGTCGATCTTGATAACGGTTCAAGGCGTTTATCGGTGAGAAGCGCGTCAACTCTCGTCTGGCGTAGTGCATTCTCTCTTCGATAGATTGCATCATGCGGCGATTGAGATGGCTGAATTTTTCCAGTAATTCGGCGCTGCCCCTGGCTACTAATTCAGCTGCCGCTGTCGGTGTGGGGGCACGCAAGTCTGCTACCAGGTCGCAAATGGTGGTATCAGTTTCGTGTCCCACGCCTGAGATGATTGGCACTGTGCATTCTGCCACTGCTCGCGCCACCACTTCAGTATTGAATGACCAGAGATCTTCAATTGAGCCCCCGCCGCGAGCAACGATGATGACATCAATATCGGGCATGGTTTGCAAATCTCTGATTGCTTGTGCCACTTCTTCGGCCGAGCCTTCACCCTGCACTTTGGCTGGAGCAATCAGCACTGATACATTGCGGTTGCGACGGTAGAGGGCGCTGAGAATGTCGCGCAAAGCAGCGCCAACTGGGCTCGTTACAACGCCGACTCGGCGAGGCACCATCGGTATGGCTTTTTTGCGGGCCGCATCTAACAGGCCTTCGGCTTCTAGTTTTGCCTTGAGCTGGTCGAAGGCAAGCTGCCATTCACCCACGCCCACTGGCTCGATGCCGGTGACTATCATTTGATAGGCACCACGAGGGGGGTAAACGCTTAGCTTCCCTTTGGCGACCACCTGTAGGCCGTCTTCTAGTTTGAAGCGCAAAGCAGCGTTGGAATTTTTAAAGCAGACACAGGGGAGAGTCGCTTCTTGATCTTTGAGTGAAAAGTACCAATGCCCTGACGGATATATTTTGGCGTTAGAAACTTCGCCGACAACTTGTACAGCATCGAACTCACCTTCGAGGGTATCGCGAATGCGGTTTGTTAGTTGCGATACCGTAAGAGCGGTTTTTTGTGAATGTGCTTCTTTGAGGCTGTACATATATGTGTTCTCTGTCGGTAGAGTTGTTCTATCTAGTACAACGTAATTTTGCCGCTCAAAGTTCGAAAAAATTGAGAAGATTTTTTTTGATTCTCTAATTTTATCGACCTTTTGTATTTTGCGGGGCTTTCCGGTGAATGTCGAAATATAGATGAGTGATCGCTTTTGTATATTCGGCTTGCCGTCTAGCTTTGCGTTCTTGTATATAAAATGCCAAGACGAGAGGATCTTCTGAAACCCTGATGTCAAGCCGGTTTCGAAGCTTGCTACTTGGGAACAATATAAGTACAGAAGCTGTCTTAACAAGCAGTAACTGCCAAAACAAAACCATCAAACATCTACTTATATAGAGGCCTCAAATTTCATTTGACGGCCCTGGTTGTCATACAATATGTTAGTATCACATACAAAAATATGGTACTTCCAAGAGGGGGGTCAAGCGATGGACCGCACATTATTTACGCCAGCAATGCTAGAAACATTTCGCGCTTGCAAGCGGGCTTACAAGCTTGCTTTTCAAAATCAGTCGGGTGAGTCAGGGCGGGTAAGCCCAAGTGCCGTCTGTAAGCGCTTCGTTTTGCGTGGCTTGGCTGATGTGAACCGGGGCAAAGTGACCAACCCAAGTCAGGTGCAGAAGTTCATGGGTCAGCATTGGCCCCTGGACAAATTGCATGACCAGCCTGGTGGTAAAGATTCCGCTACCCGCGCTTTTCTCTATGCTTACAAAACCCTGTTGCGCTATGTCGCTAATCCTTACAAACCTAAGGGCGCTGAAGTTGTAGCTGTGGCTACCAAGGTGCGCGCTCGCGTGCCCGGTCAACGTCTGTATCTTGAAGATGTCTTTGACCTAATTCTCTGGTATCCAGAAGAGAAGCGCTTAGAGCTTGTTATTTTCCATCTTAAGACCTTGCGCAAGAGCGACCCGTCTTGGCCTGCTCCTGCCACCCTGGTGCGCCAGCATTTGGCAGAGCGTTTGAAAGTGCGTTGGCCCTATGAAAAACTTACACTGACAATGGCCAAAGTCGGTCCTAGCGAAAGTAAAGACGTTTCAATCAATTTAGAGGATAGCCTCTATCGTATTCACTGGCCTGAGATAGTCAAGAATCTGGAAGAAATGAAAGACCTTGGCGATGTAGAAGAGCACGGACCTGAGTTTGCCGATAAACCCTGTGCCTATTGCAAGACTATGGAAAGTAGGATTGCTACAGAGCAAGTCAGCAATGTAGATCACGTTACGCTAAGCGCTTGATAACGCGCTGCTAAAAGGCAAAGCTAAAGGCTAGTGCTACTCAAGTGATATAGAATGGGCAATTCATCGGCGATGAGTTGCCCATTTTGCTCAGGCGCTACTTCGGTATATGGTCTTCAGTTATTTCAATAAGAGGCGAAAGTGTCAGTAAATCTTGTGGTCAAATCAATAGGTGAGCTAGCTACGCAAGCTTCAGATAAGGGTTTGGTAAAAGGTGCCGCTATGCAAGACGTGGTGCGCATTAAAGACGCCTGCATTGCCATAGAAGGCGACAAGATTGTGGCTGTTGGTAGCGAGGCTGAAGTCTTCGCTAATAGCAAAGCCGAGCGCGCTAGCGACTGCGAAGTAATTGATGCTGGTGGCATGTTGGTAACGCCAGGTTTGGTTGACCCCCATACCCATCTGATTTTTGATGGTAATCGTGCCAACGAGTTTTTGATGCGCTGTCAGGGCAAGACCTACACTGAAATTGCCGAGGCTGGTGGTGGCATAGTGGCGAGCATGCGAGCTACCCGCACGTCGTCGAAAGAACGATTGGTCGAGCTTGGTCGCCAGAGACTACAGCGAATGTTAGAGGCTGGCACCACCACCTGTGAGGTCAAGACTGGATATGGTCTCGACATCGATAGTGAGTTGCGAATGCTCGCCGCTATTCTGGAGCTTAAGCATAGCTGCGCTAACCTCATTGATATTGTTCCAACCTTCATGCCAGCTCACGCTATCCCACCGGGTGAGGACCGTGAACATTATGTTGGTCACTTGATTTCAGACATGCTACCAGCGGCATCATCTATGGTGACTGATGGTAGTCTGATATATGCAGACGTGTTTTGCGATTGCGGCTATTTTACTCTCGAAGAAACCAGTCGCATTTTTGCTGCGGCATCAGAGCTTGGCTTCAGGTTGAAAGTACATTCTGATGAGTTTGTCAATCTTGGTGCCACCAAGCTGGCTACCACTGTTGGTGCCGATAGTGCCGACCATCTGCTCAACATTTCTGACAGTGAGATTGAGGCTATGGCTCATTCTAATACGGTGGCTGTGTTGCTACCAGGCACGTCGTTTTACCTTAACTTGCATGAGCATGCGCGAGCTCGCACTATGATTGCTTCTGGAGTTGCCGTTGCTCTTGGCTCAGATTTCAATCCTGGTTCATGTCATATATTCTCTTTGCCTCTAATTTGGGGCCTAGCCTGCTTACACCTCAAGTTGACGGTAGAAGAAGCCCTCACTGCTCTCACAGTTAACTCAGCTTATGCTATCGGCATGGGGGAGAAAGTCGGTCGACTATCGCCCGGCTATCAGGCCGACATAACTATGTGGAATGTCGGTAGTCTAGAAGAGGTGCCTTATAACCTTGGTTGGAACTCGGTGGCCCAGGTGATCAAGAAAGGCCATTCGGTGTTTAAGAGCTAGTCAGGCGGTTTGTAGCTCATTTCGCTGTACTTGACCGTGGTGCGCTGGTGGTATCAAGCCTTTTGGGATCTGGTATCAGATTGAGGAAATATTGGAATACCGATGGCGGTATCAGATTTGATCCCAGAGGTCAAATTGAAGTGGTATCAAAATTACTCATAAAATCTTGCGATTTCCTATTGCCTTATTAAAGGCTTTCGTTATAATTCTAACGGTGCCACCATTGATGGCGGCGTTCACTTTATAAACTGTGTCTCTTTGGAGAGCATCCAGCACTGCTGTTGGTGCCCTGGCTTGGTGACTTCTATTGTGGGGGATTTTAACTAATGGCAGAGGCTAAGCGAGTTCCTGAGGAGCGGCCCGAATCAAACCTCGGACTTGATGGTTTTGACCAGTTTTTCACTGACAATGCCCAAGAAGCAAATGGCGTCCCCGGTAGTACCGACCCATATATGCAGGCTCAAGTTGAGAAGCTGCTAGACCGTTTTACCGAGCTGATGTCATTGAGTGTTGATCAGCGCGTAGAGACCAGTAAGATTGCCAGTCAGCTAATTGACAATCAAAGGCAGTTAGTTGCCACTCAGCAAATTTTGATCAAGTTGATGGAACGCTCAATTGAATTGACCCGCCACATCACGACAATCGAAGAAAAGCTACCAGGCCTCTATGAGCTGCCACGGGTTGTTGAAACTTTGCGTCAGCGTGTCGCTGAGCTTGAAGGCATCGAAACCCGCTAACTTTGTGGTAATTCCACCATTTACGTGATGCCTGGTTTGTATATACAATGCTTATTATGAGCGGAGTATTTATGGATGGCGGTGGCGGCGGAGATGGCGGTGGTTTCGACCACGGTCACGATCATGGCGACCACGGACACGACCACGGTCACGATATGGGTGGCCATCCTGACCAGAGCCCAATCTGGTCGCAGGCTATGCAGGGATTGAAGTTAAATGACTTTATCTCAAGCATCAAAATCACTCCTAATCACCTATTGCTCTTTATGTTTATGGGCTTTACCGGTTGGCTTGGTGTGATCTATTGGATTCGCCACCACGAGCCAATGGCCAATCACTTGCTTGGTTCGGGGCCGGCATATACTGGTTCTCACGTCGATAGACTTTTGCTCGACGGTGCTCGAGAGGCCCTGCCCGTCAAGACAACACCTGGATCAGGTCGGGTTTACACTCCTGGCTCAATGCCTACAAGTTTCAACAGTGCAGCTCTTGCGCCAAATCCTAATTTAAATCAAATGCCTGTTTCGAGCGTTAGATTCTCGACTCCTCATCAAGTTTTACCGATGACCAACGGCTCAGGGCCTGGTGCTAGGCTTTTCAGTAATCGCGACCAGGTTGGTCCCGGCGGTCAAACTGGCGTCCGCGGCGGTTCTCTACCTGCCCGAGGTGGTCGCCATGATATGGGCAGTCTCAATATCTCTCCCATTGATGGCCGTACTCAATAT
>CALRJJ020000119.1:0-10183 GCA_943367505.1 Flavobacterium psychrophilum
TGCCATCATTGCCTCCCTGCACAATCGTGAACTACGTCGAACTCCAGAGTTTTGGCGGGGTATCGTGCCATTGATCAAGAACGCTCAGCGCTCACCTGAGCCTGATGGTGGCTTTGCTAGCGATCTTAGTAGTATCTATGCTAGTCAGCACCCGCGTGTTTTCAAAATCAAAGCTATTGTCACTAAGTCTGATCAGGTAAATAACGGCACGGGGCTTTTGCTAAGTGATCAGAATCACTTTGTCACCAGTGCCAAATTGGTGGAAGGTGCTAAGTCAATTCAGCTCAATGAGAATGGCATGTGGAGCCATCATCTGGCCGTGGTGAAAGTCATTCCTGAGTCAGGGCTAGCTATTCTGAAACCAAGTATCGGCTATGACCCATATACTAAGCCGCCGGTTTTGAACGATTTACTGCTCGGTGCTGGTGCTAAAGCTCAAGAAGGACAGACCCTGGTGGCAATGGGATATCCAGCCAAGCTTTTCGAACTCCATGCCTCTGTGGGCCAATTTGACCGCTTTGCTAGGGCTCAAACTTTGTCCTTAGGTAAAGTGACAATGGCGACCGACCCAGGCCTGGAAGGCGCTCCACTGTTTAATCGCAAAGGTCAACTAATTGGAATCGGCACTACTACTGACGGTGCAGGTGTTGAGTCTATCAATTCGCTCTCTACTCGCGGCCTGCTTGAGGTCATGCAAGAAATTGCAGCGAGAAGCAAGATGCTGAAGCGCTAGCTACTGTTTGATTTTGAGTCTTGGTCGGCGATGGTTACCGCTGCGTGTATGCTGCGAAAGCACCGCTACTGGTGTCAACTCAGGCTTGGTTAAACTCTGAGCGGCCGCAAGACCTGCTGGAACAGCGGTTGGCAAATCAGAAACAATTTCAACTTCAACTGGCTTGTGTGGCCCTTTGTACTTTGTATTGATGGTGATTTCATTCATCCAGCTAACGAGGCCGATAGCTTTCATAAAACGGATAATTATCCAGGAAGGGTCAATTTCACTGGCTTTGAGCCCGTGTCTAGCAGAGCCAGGGAAAGCATGGTGGTTGTTATGCCAACCCTCACCTAAGGTAAGAAATGCCACCCAACCAACGTTTACGCTGGTATCAGCTGTATTGAAATTCTGGTAGCCGGCTTTAGGTAGGTGACAGACCACGTTGAGCAAGAGCGGCATTTGCTGCACTAACAGTGCGGCCAAAAGGCTAACTGCTGCGATTTCCCAGCCCCATACCAGAGCCATTACTCCGCGCAAGCTGAAGTTGATGAAAGAATTGAGCAAGTGGGCTTTGTGCCAGTTTCCACCGGCATCAAGAAACTTGTACAGGGGGTCATTGATCATGTCTTTGGAACAGGTCTCAGGCTTGAGATGTTCAGCATATGATTTGTGCAAGAACCAGCCAATGTAAGCTTCCCAAATACCAAAACGCGGTGCGTGGGGATCAAGTCTGGTATCAGTGTATCGGTGGTGTGCCCGGTGTAGAGTAGCCCACCACATTGGTGAACTAGAGAAACCAAGGTAACCAGCCATTACGAAAATGTACTCTATCGCCTTATTGGTTTTGTATGAGCGGTGTGCCAGGAGTCGATGATATCCGACAGTGATTCCCGCCATGTGCACAACGTAGAAGCACACAAAGGCTATTGATAGGCTGATAAGCATTGAATCCATCCTGAAAGGGGTGCTCTGTCACCGTCTCAATTACGTTAGCTGAATCCGGAGACAAGCTCAAATCCCGAAATTACGAGGGCTAATACAATCTTCGCATAGTTGGAAAGGGGATGCCATACATATTCGATTTCCGACATAGATGTTAATAGGGGTTTGCCTTACTTAAGATTTTCTTATGCCGTAAAAAAAAAGAAAGCACACAAGAAATTGTGTGCTTTGATACTTCTGTTTCAGCCACCACTGGTGGTGCTGGCCTAGAATCCAGCGGTAGGCGAACTTGTCGATGGCAGGGTAAAGGTCGTTTGCTGACCGTTAAGGTTGTTTAGCATCGCTGTGGCTGCAGCTTGCTGAGAGGGAAGCAAGCGACCAGTTCTGCCACTGAGGAAGTCTGAGACACTATCCCCTGGTGCTATCCAACCCATTAGCTGATTTGTTTGGGTGTTCTGAACTGGTTTCATGTCAGGAGTAACAGCATAAGGCACAACCGCTGTGGCCCACATGCCGTAGTTGCGAATGAAGTCTGGAGCATTACGATCGTAATTGATGCTAGGGTCGGCGATGCGCACTGGCGCCATTTCACCAGGTCTCTCTGTCCCTACACCAAGACCGGTGGTGACCGAATTCAAGATTCCACCAGCAGTAAGAGGGCTCTGGGGAACGTAGATAGGCATCTGGTTGCCGCTTTTGTCACCGGTCCATGCCCATTCGTTATTATTGCCATCAGCCCAGCCCCAAGCCGAAGGCATAAGACTGCCGTGACCAGTGGTCAGACCTGCATTTCTCGTGCCAAAAATACCTGCGTCAATTCGATTTTGGGCGTTAAAACCATCGATTGGAGGGAGGCCATCCACTCCTTCGTCACCATATATTTCTTCTTTGCGACTGCCGGCTTGATGAACAAAGCTGTCAAGATTGGTGGGCGGCAAGCCTCGGGCATTTAATGCCGGATTTCCACCAGGACCACCTGCCACTCTAACTAGTGCTCTTAATTGCGGTGGCAGCATGTTATAGACAGCCTGAGAGACAACTTGACCGGGGATAATTGAGTCCATGAAGCTCTGAGCGTTTGCCGGTAGGCTCATTGGCCCTACCTGACACATAAAGGATAGCGTTGCTATTAAGGCTAGGCCGCGAAATCTCATATTAAGTTGCTCGCATTAGTAAGTAACTACTACTAGTTAGCTCGAATGAGCCACTAGCACCGGCAAATGGCTTGTGGGGGCAATTATTCAGTGTGAACCAATAATACGCCGGGTTTTGGGGCTTGTCAATAGAACTTAATGTTCTTCGGCAAATGATCTATGCTATGGACAGCTGCGATATTCAAAAAATATTCGTAGTTTGTCATCACTGCTGGTCTCTTATTTTATCCATGAATACTCAGTTGCGCTGGCTTTTGTCGGTTCTTGTCTGCCTTTTATTGAACACTGTCGTGGTATCTGGGTCTAACGCTAAGGCTTACGCTAAGTCTGAGGCTAAGCCTGGGACAGCGGCAAACGCTCAGAGCAAAGTGCCAGCCAAGAGGGTGGATGTTTTGGCGCTCTTTCAGAATTGCCGCATGTTTGGCGACTGTGATGTCTATCTCAGTGATATTGGCATCAAGATGATTGTGAAAAAGCAGGGTTTGGTTTGTTTACTGTTGCCACCGTACAAAGAGGTTGTCTGTTACAGCGCCCCTTCTGGAAAAATCTACCGCGTGCCTTTTGACAAATTCCGCAATTGCTTTAGTACTTCTATGACTCTTTTTTCTTTCACGCTTGAAGATGTGAAGTTAGAGCCTGCAGGTGATACCACCAAATTTTCACTCCCTTTGCGGAAGTTTGAGAGCACTGCAGCTTTCTGTAAGGCTCAAAAGGCCAAATTCGTCAAACATGAAACCAGTGGTGGTTCACCTCTAAAGCTCAATTTCATTGGCTCCGATAAGCTTGCTTACAACAAGAGTCAGGCGGCAATGATGGAGAAGCTCTACGCCCTACCAAAAGTAGGTTTGTTTCCTATCACAGTCGAATATGACAGTGCCGAAGAAGTACATGTCAGCTATTTGATTACCTTTAAGGCCTTCAAGACAACAATACCTGCCTCTGATTTCGCCATTCCAAGCAACCTCAAAGTAGCTAAACAAATGCAAGAGACTCTCGAGTCAGGTAGCTCCAATGAAGCCATGGAATTAATGATGGGCAAGTAGATGCTGGCTGACAAAAGTCTTCAGTGTGCTTCTATATAAGTCGAAATCTGCCCCATCAACTATGCCGTGGGGGCTGTGGGGTAATGTCACCAGGGTTTTTGCACCCTGGGCCAAGGCATAAAGCCGATCTGAATGAACTGTCGGAATTACTTGATCATGGCCTGGCTTTAGAACCAGCACCGCACCTTTATAGTCGGGGAATAATCCCTCTACACTGAGTGATGGCGCTAGTATCAGTTGCTCTGGAAAAATATGCAAAACGGCAATGCGATCTTTGGCCCACACTGCTGGTGCTAAAAATGTTGAGTCGAGAATTAGAGCGCGAGTTTCGCCGTGGCGAGCAATTTCAGATGAGACGCCACCACCAATAGATTCGCCATAGAGAACGATCTGGTTTGGTTGGTAGTGCATGGTATTAATTAGATAGTCATAGACAGCTTTGCCATCTTCGGCAACGACACCAAAAGATGGCTTACCCAAACTCTTGCCATAGCCTGAGTAGTCGTACATCAAGACCGAAAGACCAGCCGCCTTTAGAGCGTCTGCTTTGTGGGCGCGATAGACCATTGAATCGGCATTGCCATGTGAGTAGAGACAGACCAGCTTTGACTCTGGATTTTTGAAAAATACGGCTGAAATTCGATTGTCTATGGTTAGGCGTTCGCCACCATAGCGCCCTAGATATTCCTCGGCGTCTTTTGGCTCAGGGGCCGGGTGGAAAGCAATTTGATTGACTATATCAGGGTGAAAGCGCGGGGCTAAAAATAAGTACAGCGCCAATAAAAGTATGGCTAATACCGCCATGATGATATTCAATGTTTTACTCTTCAGTAACTTCACTGTTGCTGTCTTAAGTTAGTTAGCACAGCTATGAAAATATCTACCAGGAATGGGTCGAACTGAGAGCCAGCCCCTTGCCTTAAGGCAGCAACTGCTTGATCGTGGGTCATTGCCGTGCGGTAGGGGCGATCAGAAATCATGGCATGGTAACTGTCGACGATGGCCACAATTCTTGCCGGAAGAGGAATGTCCTCCCCTTTTAGACCGCTAGGAAATCCAGTGCCGTCCCAGCGTTCGTGGTGATTCTCTAGAATTTCGCAAATGTCTTTTAAGGCTCGGATCGGTCGCAACAACTCGGCACCAAGCACCGGGTGCTGATTTACCATGTCGCGTTCTTCGCTGGTAAAGTAGCCAGGTTTAGTAAGCAGTTCGGTCGGCAGTTTCAAGGTACCGACATCATGCAGCAGCCCTGCCACACGAATTTGTTCAATTTGGGTGGCAGATAGACCCATGACTTTTCCTAGTAGCTCTGACATGCGTGCTACTTCTAAGTGGTGAGCCTTGTTGTAATCAGAGCGGGCATAGAGATTTTGAGCAAGAGCTTTGACCATTTCTACAACTTCAGGTACAAGCTCTTCTTTATTTTGCGCTTCAAGCGACACTGAGGGAGCGACAAAATCTTCAAGCATCAGGCCAGGTTTGCCGTCGGTTGTAATTTGCGACAAGACTTCTTCGGCCGATTTCTCTCCGCTGGCTTTTAGTTCACGGGGTTCGAACATTAGATCTGACGCGGTGTGTACTTGGTTGCGACCGAGGCGCTTTGAGAGATAGAGCGCTTTGTCGGCTAGTTCCAGCAGGTGCGCTTGATCGGCTGCGTCATCAGGGAAAATAGCGATACCAAGGCTAGCTGTCACTGACAAGTTAATGCCGTCATGCAGAATCACTTCGGAGGCCAGTGACTTTCTGATACGCTCTGCCACCACATGAGCACCTTCTTGATTGACTTCAGGCAAGACAATCATGAATTCTTCACCGCCATAGCGGATGGGAGTATCAACATCGCGGCAATTGTTCTTGATCAGCCTTGCTACAGCTTTGAGCACAGTATCGCCGACCGGGTGGCCGTAATTGTCGTTGATTGATTTGAAGTGATCAACGTCAACCATTAAGACAGCCAGATGCCTTTGATAGCGCTCTGCCATACGCAACTGCTCGGTCAGTTTCTCTTGTCCGGTGCGGTGGTTGTATAAAGTAGTAAGACCGTCGGTGGTGGCCTGCCTTTGTACTCTGGCATAGAGTCTGGCATTGGTGACGCCAGAGGCAACCTGGTCTGCTACTGATTTCATAAAGGCTTCATTGACGCGGTTCCAGTTGGCCGGAATTTCTCCCTTGTAGCCGACCAGCAGACCAAGCAGCTTTTCGCCATAGTGCACTGGAATATAGAAAAGTGAAAGTATGTTATAGCCAGACAAGACCTCTTCTCTAAAAGGATCGAGCCTGCGGTCGTTTGCTACATCGTTGGCGATGATGGCCTGGTCAGCCTGAAAAAGTTTGCTGTAGAGTTCAAGGGTTTTTAAATCTCGACCATATTCAACTATGCGGTAAATATCATCGGTGACATATTCCACTCGAAGCGAGTCTTCAGGCTCTTCTTCGGATGGCAGGACGATAAAGCAACAATCCAGACCGAAGTAACCAGAAAGTTCTTCGAGCATTTCTGCTAGATTTTCTTTGATAGTAAATGATCGCCTAATAGTATTGCTGATGCGGTGCAAGAGCGATTCTTGGTTGCGTAAGATGTCTGACTCTCGGCGCAATTGCTCAAGCAAAGTATTGCGCTGTAATTGTGATTGCCTGTCTTGCGAGAGCTGTTCGTGGGCCTTCTCCAGCCGCTGGGCATAGTCTTCTAGCAACTGCAATTGTACGGCCAACTCTTTTTCGATTTTACGGTGGCGCAGCGAAGATTGCACGCGAGCCATTAACTCAGAATCAAAGCAAGAATCGGTGAGGCAATCATCAGCACCAACCACAAGGCCTTCTACGCGAGCTGAAGGATTGCTATCGGGAGTGACAATAATCACTGGAATATGCTTGAAGTCGGCAGATTCTTTGATAACTTTGCAGAAACCAAATCCGGTTGAACCTGAGATATTGCTGTCGACAATAATCAAATCAACTCTATTCTCAGAAAGAATCTGTAGCGATTTTTCTTCCGAATCTGACTCGAGTACTCTATATTTTTCGCCCAGAGTGCGAGAGAAACGACGTCTTACTACTCTGTTTGAGTGCAAAATCAAAACATGATCAATGTCGAGTTGCTCTGCTTTTGTCGCCGTTGGTTGCAACACTTTCTCGTGCTCACCAGCCGCCTGGAAAAATAACTGGGTGCGATTGGCCAAGTGCTCGCCCATCAAGCGCAGGGTTTGCAAATCTTGGTTAGTGACTTCGCGGGAGGCATCAAAAGAAATAACCCGAATTAGACCTTTAACATTACCGGCCCGCTGAGAAGAGTCGGCCATCACCGGCACAATGGCATAGGGAAATTCTTGAGTTTCGCCATCAACTGTCGAAAATGCTCGGCCCAACCAAGGTCTAAGAGTCGATTTTACCTTCTGGGCCACCAGTGAATTTGCCACCGCTAGTGGTTGTTTGTTTTCATCAGTCAAATTCTTTACTGACTTGCGCGCTTCTTCTTCACTTTTGCCATCTTCACCAGAGAAGGTAATGACATTGACTATCTCGTGTCCCGAAACTAGATCGATAAAACCGAAATCAAAACCTAGAACCTGGCAAATATGGCGCTGAACCGCATCCAAGAATTCTTCCTTGGGTGCTTGCCCAGCGGGTGCTGGCTCGGCCTGTCTGCTTTCGGTTTCCACAAATAGTCTCTTTCTTGCTTACTTCTTGATTGCCTTTAGACGAAGAATTTCTTCCACCACCACTGAAACATCAATAGGGTCCATAGCTCTTTGCGTCTATCTGCCTTTTGGCTCATGTGCTCTTGCACTAGACGATTGATATAGGGCCATTGGAAAATGCCCTGTCGTTTGATGAACGATTCTCCTAATAGTTCATCTACCACGGGACGGAACTCATTCCGCAGCCATTTGGCCACCGGAATGCCAAATCCTTTCTTCGGACGCTTCATTATGTACTCTGGCAAGTACGGCGCTACGGCTTTCTTAAGGAGATACTTGGTTGTCAAGCCGTGAACTTTAAGCTCTGGAGGCAGTTTCAAGGCAAACTCAACCAGGGGATAAGCCAAGAAGGGCAGGCGCACTTCTAATGAGGCTGCCATAGAGGCTCTATCAGACTTAACCAAAAGGTCATCCGGCAGATAAGTGGTCATGTCGAGGCGCATGATGTTATTGATGACGTCATGGATGCTGCCTCTTGGTGAATGACCGTTGAGGTGCACTAAGGGCAAGTCACCAAGAATGTTCTCTTCCATGGTTTCGGCCAGAATCTGGTGCTCGGGCATAAGCAGCTGCGGTTGGTCGGCCATTCTGATGGAACCCATCCACCTCAGATGGCGGCGCACTGCAGGTTCTGCGGCTGCCCCTATGAAGCGCTTAACTTTGAAATCAAAGCTAAGGTTATTCATATTGACCGGCAGTGAGTTTAGAGCCGGCTCGAGTAGTCCCTGGCGCAATGCTTGGGGCATCAGCCCCCACATTGGAGCAAATTTATGGGCTTGATAGGTCGGGTAACCACCAAATAGTTCATCGCCGCCTTCTCCGGCTAGAGCCACAGTGACGTGTTTTCTGGTCATTTTTGAGAGGGAATAGGTTGGCACTATCGAGGCATCGGCTAAGGGCTCATCTAGAATTTCCCAAAGCTCTGAAAGGGTCTCAAAGCCCAACTCGGGGGAGAAAGTAACGACCTCGTGATCTGCTCCGATATGTTTGGCGACGGCCAGGGCATGGGACGATTCGTCAAAAGACTTGTCGTCAAAGCCAATAGAGAATGTTTTCACCGGCGAACTGGAGAATTGACTGGCCAGTGCTGCTATACACGAAGAATCAATACCACCAGAGAGAAACACACCAAGCGGTACTTCTGAAATCAGTCGCAGTTCAATTGACCGTTTAAGTAGGCGGATAAGCTCTTCTTGGGCTTCATTCTCAGAGATTTTTTCAGTTTTAATATCTGGTAGCCAGTATCGTTCAATTTTGATCTGGCCACCTTCAACAACCATATAGTGAGCTGGCGGCAGTTTGCTTATGCCTTTGAAAATGGAATGGGGGCTGGGCACATACTCAAGGCTTAAATATTTCTGCATAGCCAGGCTATCTAGTTCTCGCCTGGCCTTTGGATGGGTAAGAATGCCCTTTATTTCAGAGCCAAAGATGAAAGTGCCGTCGAATACTCCGTAGTGCAAAGGTTTTTCACCAAGGCGATCACGAGCAATGAAAAGCCTTTGTTTGCGTGAATCGTAGATGGCAAATGAGAACATGCCTTCGAGATATTGCAGACATCCAGTGCCATATTCTTCGTAGAGATGAACGATGCATTCGGTATCAGACTTGGTGACAAGAGTGTGACCAAGGGAGAGAACTCTCTCTTGTAACTCTTGGAAGTTATAGATTTCACCATTGAAAACAATCCAAACCTTGCCGTCTTCGTTACCGATTGGCTGCTGCCCACCCGAAACGTCGATAATTGCCAGGCGGGTCATGCCGATAGCTGCTGGGCCAATCAGCTTCATGCCTTCTTCATCGGGCCCGCGATGGGCAATGCTATGGCACATTGCACCGAGGTGATTGTCTCTTTCTGTGAGTGGCTCACCATTTAAATTGAGATACCCGACTATGCCGCACATAATTGCTATCCTAAACTCAGAGCTATTGGTGCCTTCAATTGTCCTGTATTTGAGCCGATAGGGCATTAGATTTGAGCCTTTCTACAGTTTTGTAGAAGTTTATTGTCAAATAGATATAGAACAGATAGCCAAAATGGCCCAGACTTTACCCCTTGAGTTTTTTGAGCAGCCGACACTGGTTGTTGCTCGGGCCTTACTGGGGCGAACTTTGGTGCGCCAGTTTGAGAACGCTAGTCTTGAGGCTGAAATAGTTGAAGTTGAAGCCTACACGGCCGACGACCCGGCTTGTCATGCCTATGGCGGTCGCCGTCCCCGTTGCGAAGTGATGTTCGGACCACCCGGTTATGCCTATGTTTATTTCATTTATGGCATGTATTACTGCCTCAATGTTGTCACCGAGGTCGACGGTATAGCAGGTGCGGTGCTGATCAGAGCTTTGGCCCCGCGGCAAGAAAAAGGCGATGAAAAGCTTTTTAGCGGTCCAGGTAGGCTCTGCAAACAGTTACAGATAGATTTGAAATTTAACGGACTGCCTCTTTTTGATGACAAGCAGCAGCTTTATCTACTGCCCGGACGTACTATCAGTGATGAAGAGGTGGCGGTGAGCTCCCGCATTGGTATTAGCAAAGCTGTTGACCGACCCTGGCGTTTCTATCTCAAGGATGACAAAAGTGTTTCAAGGCGGAAGTAAATCAAGCGGAGATGCTTTTAGCCCATTTCTCTTTTG
>CALRJJ020000120.1:0-10151 GCA_943367505.1 Flavobacterium psychrophilum
TAAAGATATTACTGATCGCTGGCTCAATGGCATGGGCAAGTTTGTGAAAACCGAGGGCTATCCCCAGACAGTTATTAGCTATCGCGATGGCCACACCACAAACAACGTTACCGACCGCATTGCCATGGTGCAAACAACCGTTCTGTGCCAGCCGACCTTGAGCATTCCATTGTTTGGTGCTAGCGTGCCGGGCTTGAATGCTCCTATGGCTTTTTCCGTTTCCAGTGAGAGCACCATGGAAAATCCTGACAATGCACCTGTTGGTAATAGTGGTCAGAGTCAGAATGCCAAAGTTGTTTCATCTGGTGGTAGTTCGTCGGGTACCCAATTTGCGACGCCGCTTGAGAGAGGTGGCTGGGATCGCAATGACCTGAGAATAAATGTTTTGCGTGCAGGCTTGCTTTAGTCTAATGCCGCTTCTGACTAGATTTGGACAACTGCCATGATTGCCGAATTGCCTTTGCCTCAGTAGAATTTTGCAGAGCTAGCGGCAACTCGTCGATTACTGCATTGGCTTTATTCAGCATGTTCTGACTTTCTTCTAGCCGGTGTATGCGCTTCAAAATCTCGGCGGTGTTGGCCAAGGTGATGGCATATGAAATGTCTTGTTGTCCGCTCGTTTTGCTGCTGGCTTGGTGCAATTGAATGGCCTGCTCGAAGGCGCGGAGGGCTTCTTGCTCTTGCCCAGCCTTTGATAGATTATTGCCTTTATTTGTTAGAGCTTCTGCGTGTTCTTGTTGGTAGCGAATAAGTTCTGGATGATGGCCGTCAAGTTTTTTTGTGCCACCATTCACCGCCTGCTGCAGCAATTCTAGTGCTCGTTCTCTGTCAGCTTCGCTTGCCGATGCATCCAGAAGGGCTGCCAGATTTGCCATGGCATTCAGTGTTTCGGGATGCTCATTACCTAGTTTATTTTTCCTGATGGTGAGGGCCAGCGATAAATGTTCTCTTGCTTTAGCCGTTTGCCCCAATTTAAATTCACAGCAGCCGAGATCTAAATACGAATTGGCAATATCTAAATTTTGTTTGTCTCCATCGCACAGAGCCAGTCGCAGAGCTAGACCGCGCTCTAGTATTGTCTGGGCTTTTTGATAATTGCCCATCCAAAAATAGAGTGCGCCTAAGTTATTGGTAGCGGTGGCAAATAGCACCTTGTCTTTGGTCGAGTTTTTGAGAGCGGCCGTGACTTGTTCTAAGTTGCTTAGGGCTTCAGGATATTTGCCTTGCTGTCTCAGCGCATTAGCAAGCACAACCCTGTGCCTCGATAAAATATTTTCGCTAAGGCCGGCTTTGGTCGCAAAGGCCAGAGCTTTTCTGGCATTATTCTCGGAGTGACGATATTGACCCATGTTGTTGTTGAGCAAGGCCAAATAGTTATAGGCTGCGGCAAGTCTCTCTGGCGAAGGGCTCTTGCTGCTTTCAATCTGTTTGAGGCCTAGCATTATTTGCTGCTGTGCAAGAGGATAATTACCTGCCAGGCGAGCACGGTCTCCTGCTGCAATTTTGCTCTCTGCACTTTCGTTCTCGGCTCTTAAACCGTTCCTTTCTTTGGCAATCGCCTGCTGCGGAGTGGCCAAGGCACAGGGGCAGCTCAGCATAGTCAGGCAAAATAGGATAATAAAGGGACCGGCGCCAGTGGGATTCATTTGCTGATTTTAGCTGATTTTAGTTGATCTCCTTTTCTGTGCTGTTGAATTTTTCTCAGAAGATTAAATGTCTACCGCTTGTGAAACTTTCACCGTTGAGTGGAGTAATAGAGTTTGTGAACCACGAGGTGCCGATGAAGTTACTGCGTTTTTGTCTGGTTGGACTATTATTTTCGCTATCTCTGCCCCTCGCTGCTGTCGGGCAAGAGGCCACAGGTTCAAGCCCTTCACCGGCTCGTCCTGCTTTTAATCAAGCCAGTCAATTCAGCTCTGGTAGCGACCGCCGCTTGCGCTTGCGTCAATATTTTGAAAGACGTGCACAAGCCGGCAACGGTGGCATTAGAAATGCGGGCGAGGGCGAAGGTGCAGGTGCAGGTTCAGGTTCAGGTGCAATTTGGGGTGCTAAAGCAGCAGCTGCCATAGACTCTAATTTGGTTAAGGTGCAGACAAATGTAGCCTATGGCAAAGAAGCACGTCAGGTTTTGGATATCTATACGCCAAAACAGGCAAAGGGCCCGCTGCCGGTAATTTTCTTTTGTCATGGTGGCGGTTGGCGTATCGGCAACAAGAGTATGCATGTGGAAAAAGGTTCAAGCTGGGCCAGTAACGGTGTAATTTTCGTCAGTACTAATTATCGTCTGGCGCCTGAAGCTACTCACCCGAAGCAAATTCAAGACGTTGCTTCTGCCTTTGCCTGGGTGAAAAGTCATGCCACCGAGCTTGGTGCTGATCCCAATCGCATGTATGTCATGGGGCATTCAGCCGGAGCCCAATTAGTTGATTTGCTCGGCACTAACGAACGCTTTTTGGCTGAAAAAGGACTTAGTCTGAAGGATATAAAAGGCGTCATTAGTCTTGATACCGCTAGCCTTGATTTGAATTAGAGGTTGAGCGATGGTTCCCCTGAGGGCAAGGCTGTGGGCGACATGATTACCACTGCCTTTGGTTCTGATCCCAAAATTTTAGCTGAGGCCTCGCCTACTTCTAATATTCACTCCGGTCAAAAGTATCCTGATTTTCTTCTTTTCTGCGGCGCTAAGCGTGTTGCTTGTGTGGCCCAGCACAAAGTCTTTTCTCAGGCCCTAGAGAAAGCTGGTGGAAAAGTCACAGTAAAGGCTGTACCCCTCAGTCACTCTGAAATTAGCAAGGCTGCTGGTCAGCCAAACTCAGATATTTTCAAAGAAGTGATGGAATTCGTTCATGCTTCTGGTAATCTGCAGTAGACACCAATGAAAAGAAGCCATGAGCCAAAGATTGTACGGAAAGCCTTGGTGGAGTCTGTTTGCTAAGGTTGCGACCGGAGCTATCTTTCTCTTGGCGGCTTTCCTCAGTGGATTTCATTCAAGCAAGGCCGAGTCGGCCGAGCGCCTTTTGCCGTTTTCTTCGAGCTATTCTGTGGGCAATCTAATGGCCGTAGAAGGTGCTCCGGAGTCATACGGCACGTGTAAGGGGCGCCTAGTTTCTGAGGCTCGCGGGGTGGTTAGGTTACCGCCTGGCAAGCAGATTCAGTTTGCCCCTAATGGCACCTTCTATCAGCATCCTGAGTGCCTCTTAAAACTGCCGCGAGATGCTTTCGATTTTGTTGAGGTACGCTTCTTGTCTATGGCCGACGAAGAAGATGCCCTGTGCGATCGAGCGATTCCTTATCTCGGCCATATCTCTTCTTTGAAAGGACTAGATTTAGACAAGTCGGATGCTAGTGATGCGAGCTTGTCTCGATTAGGGGCGATGCCTCAGCTGCTGACGCTCACGGCTTGTGAGACCAGGGTTACGGGCTCCTGTTTACCCGCACTATCGGGGTGCAAAAAGTTGACAGCTTTTCGCTTGACCAATGTTGTAGTGAACAACGAGAGTATGAAGTCTTTGAAAGACTTCCCTCATCTTCAACGCCTAGCTCTCGTGCGGGTTAATTTGTCTTTGCGAGGCGTCGAGCATATTAGTAAGTGCAAAGAGCTGCAAATGCTTGATATTAATTACAACCATCATATCGATGATAGGGCTGTGCCACTTCTTCTAAAGCTTCCACAGCTAAAAGCTTTATGGCTTTCAGGAAGCAGTATTTCGCTACCTGCACTTGAGCAATTGGCAGCACTGCATTTGCAGAGTGTAAACCTGCCCAAGAAATTCTCTAGCTATTCACCAAAAGAGCAGCAACGAATTAAAAAGGCTTTTCCTCTCGTTAGCTTCGGTCGCTCAAAAGCACCTACTGTTGACTCTTTCACTAACACTATGTTTGCGCCAATTACACGTTAGGCTTGGCTGTTGCCTGAGGCTTACTAGTATTTCCCAAGTAGTGATGGAATGCTCGCACTTCTGCTAACCTGCAGTAGACAGAAATGGAAATGGAGATTGAATATGTCTGAAGTCAAGATAACAGTCAAGAAAAATGGTCCTCTTCTTGTGGATGGCCCATTTGAGTTGAAAGATCATGATGGCAACGCAATTGCAGTGCCAAGACAACCTTGTGCTCTTTGTCGTTGTGGCGCATCGGCTAACAAGCCATTTTGTGATGGCACTCATAGCAAAATTGGCTTCGATGCTGCAGCAGCAGTTGTGCCTGAGAGCAAGGAATAGCTATTTTAATTAAGCTCTACTGCCCGCCAGCGCCTACTTGTACTTCATAAGGTAGGCTCGCGCCTAATGGCGGTCTGGCAAATGGAGCTGCTGCCGAGATCGCTTTGAGAGCAGCACGGTCTGTTTCTTTGTTACCAGAGCTAGTGATAATCTTGGCGGCAGATACTTTGCCGGCTTCATCTATTTTGAATTGCACTTTAGGAAACGGGGCTGTTATGCCGTTTTCTTTCCATTTCAGTTGGAGAGAATTAGTTATCTCGTTTTTGTAGGCAGTGAAATCGGTTGGTCTGAATGAAAGTCCACCGGCGCGTCCTGTTTCTGGGGGAATGTCTTTTATTGGTGCTTTCATGTTTGCAGGCACAGTCCCTGGCGTGCTATTGGCACTGCCTGAGCCGCTGGTAGATTTTGGTGGCACATATACCTCACCCATTTTTACAGGTTGTGGCTCTGCTTTTGGTGGTATGTAAACATCGCCCATTTTCGCCCGTTGGCTGTCTTTTTGCTGTGGACTTTTCGCTTGATTCTTTTTCGAGTCTTCAGCTTGAGCCGGAGTAAACAACGAAAGGGTCAAGGCAAATCCAGCCACTATTTTTGTTTTGAGCCATCTTGAGGCATCACGAATTTTGCGCAGTGAGCGAGGGCAATTGTCAGTCATGATTGTGCCGTCTGGGCGGCGGTAGAGGCGAGCGCAGACTCGACCTTGTTCACGTCCTTTAGCAAAAACCGCTTCTGCTTCTTTGTCGGTCAGGTTGGCGATGTTGTAAACATTCAAGCTGCATTGGCTGCAGAAGCGCACACTATCGTTGCCTGTCATTTTGTCCCAGCTGCTTTCGCAGGGAGTTTCAATAAAGGCTTGATTGAGTAAACTGGGCTTAGCGAATATTTCTACTGCTATTTCTAGCGTTTGATCGTTTTCGTTATTGACCACGTTATTTCGCCTTTTCATCTTTAGTTGGAGTTGCGGGTTTAGCAGCTGGTTCTACTTTTGCTGGTTCTAATCTTATACGGCCCATCTTATGGGTAATTGGTTCGCCGCCCGGTGCCTTGACTGGAGGTTTGTCAGGTTTTGGCGAATTAGATTCACTAGATGTAGCAGGTGATGGTGCCACTTTATTTGGTGCGGCGATTTTTCCTAGTTCTGCTTGCTCGGCCGGTGTGGGCACTCTGATGGCTCCCATCGTTGGCCTTCCTATATTGCTGCCAGGATTATTACTTGGGTTAGCACCGGGATTGGCCCCTTTTGTTGTTTTATCTGCCTCAGTTTTGCCTCCTTTTTTAGATTTTGCCTTTACTTCGTCCCAATTAAGAACGAATTCTGGATCATCTTTTGCCTGTGACTTTGTCTGAGTTGGGTTGTCTGCTTGAGCTGGAGCCACTAATGACGCCAGTAAACCGAAGCAAGCGACGATTTTTGTCTTTAGCCATCTTGAGGCATTGCGAATTTTGCGCAGCGCTCTTGGACAATTGTCCGTCATAATGGTGCCATCTGGCCTGCGGTAAAGGCGGGCGCAGAGCCTCTCTCCGTTGGTGCCTTTGGCGAATACTGCTTCGGCTTCTTTGTCTGTCATGTTGGCAATGTTGTAAACGTTCAGGCTGCACTGACTGCAAAATCGCACGCTGTCGTTGCCGGTCATCTTGTCCCAGCTAGTGGGGCAGGGTATTTCAACGAAGGCACGATCTTTGAGTGGGCCAGGTTGGGCGAATGTTTCTAGTGCATCTGAGTCATTGCAATTCATAACTGGAGCCTCTTTTATAGTCTTTCTTGGGTAAAGCGATATTCCATTTTTAGCGGCAGTGTACTTGATGTCGGTGGCTTTTCAAATGGTGCTGCTTCTTTTACTGCCTTGAGAGCTGCTTTGTCTTGTTTCTTGTTACCACTACTTTCTGTGATGGCAATATTTTCCACACTGCCATCTGCTTTGACCGTAAATTTTACTGATGGGAATGGCGCAACCAAACCATTCTTCTTGCCAGCGGCGTTGATGCTAACAAAAATTTTGGCGGCATATTGATCTTGTTCGCTGGGTCGGAAGCTGATGCCGCCTGGGAGAGGAATGTCAGGTCGTGGACCGTTTCTTGTCTCTACCGGTTTTACCATGACGTTTCCGGTTTTTGGAGCTGTGCAGCTATTTTGATTGGTGTCTTTGGCCTTTGTCTCAGTTGCTTTTGTCTCTTCGCTGTTCGCGGCAGATGGAGTCAAGAGAGCCATGAGCAGGGTGCTGGCAGCAATTATTTTTGCTTTCAACCACTTTGAAGCGTCGCGAACTTTCCGTAGGGCACGGGGGCAATTGTCGGTGACGATTGTGCCGTCGGGGCGGCGATAGAGTAGTGCGCAAACTCTTCCTCCGTCTTTACCCTTACTCAGTACGGCTTCGGCTTCTTTGTCTGTAAGATTGGCAATGTTGTAAACATTGAGATGGCAGAGGTGGCAAAAGCGCACGCTGTCCGAACCTTTCATTTTGTCCCAGGTTGTCGGGCAAGGTGTTTCGACGAAGGCTCGATCAAGCAAGCTGTCTGATTTTACAAAAATTGGCTCAGTGTCCATCATTTTGCTCCTTGGTCTGAATATGGAATCTCCGTTCGACTATAGGTTCGCCCAGTTTGGCATCGAATGTGAACTCCACATTTAATGGCGCGACATTTAGTGGCGGCGGAGGAAGCGGCAGTGACTTCTTTACGGCCTTCAAGGCTTCTTCGTCTAAGGCCGGATGCTTTGAAGTTTTTATTACCTTAAGCCGTGAGATTGTCCCGTTTTTCTCGATAGTAAAGCTTACTGCAGTTGCCAACTCTTGGTCTGATTGTTTTGGATTACCTGCTTGTTTCCAGGCTTTGAAAAATGTAGTTTTTAATTGCTGCATGTAACTAGTGAGGTCTGGCATGGCCGGAATGCCAGCGATTGACTCCTGTCGTGGACTTTTCGCATAGTCGGGTGAGACAACTGGTTTTACCGACTGCAACGCCGTTGACTTAGATTTGCTTGGCTGCGGGGCTACTTTTTCTTTGTCTTTGTCGCTTGAAGCCGCACTGGGGAGGTTGGCCGAAAGAAAGAGAGTGGCTAAAGCGGCTACTTTCGCTGCGGCATAGAAGGCTCTATTGCGCAAATCCCTTAGCCGACGCAGGGCGCGAGGGCAGTTGTCGGTCATGACCGTGCCGTCTGGGCGCCGGTATATTCTTGTGCACATTCTGTTGCCGTTGAGATTTTGGCTAAAAATTTCCTGCGCTTCACTATCGCTGAACTGCGAAATATTGTAGACATTCAACTTACAAGAGTGACAGAAACGCACACTTTCGCTGCCGGTCATTTCGTTCCAGTCAGCAGTGCAGGGCGTGTCGATGATAACGCTTTGCGCTAGGTTGGCTGCGGTAATTTTAATTGAGTGCATAGGTTCATTGTTTCAGGTTGGCGTACAGCAACATACCCGGGCATTCCCAAACTATATTCAGTATTTTCACTAGGACCTACTCGAAAAACCCCAGTTTTAGGAAGTGGCGGCACTCGGCCGAAATTGCCGGAATATCTTGTAGAATCTTTCGGCTTGGTGGTCTTGGGGTATTTATGAGTCTCAATGCAAAGTTAGGCAAAGGCCGCTCCGATGCCTCGAAAACTTTATCGTTATTGGTTTTGGCGGCGACTTGCCAGTCATTAATGCTAATTTCTAGCCCACCAGCTCAGGGGCAATTTCAGGAACCTGGCCAATTGCCTGGGCAATTTCAAGAACCCAACCGATTTCAGCCTGGTCGCCGCAGCAGTCTGGGCGAAATCGACGAGATCATGAACCAGATAATGCAGCAGTTTCATGTGCCTGGCGGTTCGTGTGCCGTGGCGTATGGCGGTAAATTGGTCTATGCCAAAGGGTTTGGTCTGGCTAACTTGCGGACCGGCGAGCCGGCCACGCCTACCACGTTGTTCAACTTAGCCAGTTGCACCAAAGCAATATCGGCCTTTGGAGCATTGCGCCTACAAGAGCAAGGCAAGCTCAATCTCGATACCCCCGTCTGGGACGTCATCGGTCGACCGATGACAGCTGACGGCAGACCGCCCCGTCCGCGTATTCAAGAAATTACGGTGAGACAACTGTTGCACCACTCTGGTGGCTGGAATGATGATTCTGGTTTTGATACTGCCGGCAAGCAGATTAATCGCATGGCACCAAATGGCCTTCCTTATAGTGAAGCCGTAAGAGTGCTTTTGCAAACGCCGCTCGATTACCCACCCGGTACGCAGGCTAAGTATGCCAATGGCCAGTGGAATTTGATCAAGTATGTGATTGAGTGTGCTTCACAAGAGCCTTACGGGCGTTACATGAAAAAGCAACTGCGATCTATTGGCATTGAAGACATGGTTGAGGAGTCACCAAATGTAGTGCAGGGGCAATCTAATCGTTATGGTGGCAATCCGCCTCGCATGATCAAAGGGGGGCAGCGCACAGTGCCGTTGATGCCTAGTTTCGGTAACTGGATGGCCTCCTCGATTGACCTAGTCAAATTTTTGACAGCACTAGATGGATCTCGCATGCAAGGTATTTCGCAAGACTCATTCAATCAGCTTGTGGCACCACTGCCGCCACCAATGCAAAGTGATCAAGATGGTAAGCACTTCGGTTTGGGCCTGGATACAGTGAGGCAAATGCCTGCCGGAATTTCTTTCATGAAAGATGGTGCCAAACCTGGTGTTCACTGTCAAATTGTTCACATGAGCAACGGTGTTGATTTTTGCGTGCAGTTCAATGGTGGTGCCTCCGACAACGGGGACGATGCTAATCCGGCGCCAGTAGCCGTCAATAAAATTCGCGCATTGCTCAACGATGTGAAAGATTGGCCAGCTGGCGATTTGTTTGCCAATTATCAGTAGATTGACCGTTTAATTTAGCGTCGCTAAATATTTTGCTCAAGAATCAGACAAAATTAGACACAAAAAAGCGCCGACCCTAGAGCCGACGCTTTTAATTTTTTCAGTCAGCGCTCTATTTAGCGGCTGCGGCAGCTGCTTCTTTAGCAGTTGGGGCAACAACCTTAGGAGCGACAACTTTGACCACAATCTCGTCGTGTGGGTTGAGAATAGTGATTCCGGCGGGCACTTGTACTTGGCCGAAGTGAATGGCTGCTTCAACGACTTCGAGAACAGTCAGGTCTACTTCGATGTAATCTGGAATTTCAGCAGGTAGGCATTCAATGTTGGCTTCTTGATAGTTCTCTTCGAGCTTGGCGCCAGCTTTAACAGCGAGCGACGCGCCAACGAATTTGATTGGAACTGTCACTGAAACTTTGCGTTGAAGGTCTACTTTGTAGAGTTCGATGTTATAGACGAAATCTTGAGTTGAACGTCTCGCTACTTGTCTAATGATAGCGTTGACATTTCCTTCTGCAGATTCAAGCTCAATCATGTGCGAGTAAGCGGCAGCTGGAAGGCGACCAAACTCACGAGCATTGATTTGCAAGCTCTCAGAGGGAATACCACGACCATAAAGAGTCGCAGGCACGTTGCCTTCACGTCTCAATTGTTTCGGGGTTTTGGCTTCGCGTTTGGCGACGCCTAGTTTGATTTTCTCCATAACCCGCTCAATTCCTTAGGTAAAACTTTGGATGATTTCGTAGAACTTTTCTGGATGAAAAGATGAAACTGGGGCGCAAGGATTCGAACCTCGGAATGTCTGGACCAAAACCAGATGCCTTACCACTTGGCGACGCCCCAATTTAAACTGTGCAGGCTGGAAAAGCCGGACAGCAACGGTTGATTCTATTGAAGTTGATGGCTTTATGTCAATCAACATTGTGCTTGTATGCCTAAATATAAAGCACAATTGATATTAGGGTAGGGCGCGAACCGCTGCCGCTTGATCTATGAGAGAGCGGGCAAAGCTAAGCGAGGCCTCTTCATTGGCGTTTCCGCTGGCCATGGCGGCAAGAGATCTAAGTCTCATTTCATCATCA